>JACRBV010000012.1 GCA_016213065.1 Deltaproteobacteria bacterium | reverse complement strand
GCGGATATCCTCTGGTTTATGGCGACTGGCTTCATGCACCGGGCAAACCCACCATCCTTATATATGGCCACTATGATGTACAACCGCCCGAACCCCTTGATCTTTGGAAAACGCCGCCGGTTGAACCCACGATTGTTGGCGATAATTTATTTGCCCGCGGTTCCTCGGACAACAAGGGTCAGCATTTCAGCCACATCTGCGCGATGGAAGCCTATCTGAAAACGGTCGGGAAACTCCCCGTCAACATCAAAGTTGTTTTGGAAGGGGAGGAAGAGGTGGGTGGAGAGGGGATTGACAAATATGTTCGCGAGCATGGAAAATTTTTGGCCTGCGACGCCGTGATGATCAGCGACACAGACTGGTTTGACAGCGAGCGCCCGGCCATTTCCTATTCTCTCAAAGGACTTTGCTATTTTGAAATTAATGTCACGGGCCCTTCGCATGATTTACATTCCGGTCTTTACGGCGGCATGGTGCGCAATCCTCTTCAATCTTTAAGTTGGATTTTATCGAAACTTAAAAATGAGAAAGAAGAAATTTTGATTCCGGGTTTTTACGACGATGTAAAACCCATGGCGTCGGACGAAAAAAAAGATATCGCCGCCCTTCCTTTTGATGCGAATAAAGTGGCGGAAGGTGCCGGAGTTTCACGCCTGATTTCGGAAGGAACATTCAGCCCCGTGGAAACAAACTGGTGCCGGCCAACCCTTGATATTTGCGGCATGTGGGGTGGGTATGAAGGAGTCGGATCGAAGACCATTATTCCATCCAAGGCAGGCGCCAAGGTCAGCATCCGGCTCGTGGCCAATCAAGATCCCAAAAAAATCGAAAAGCTGTTTGTGAATTATGTTCAATCACTCGCCGTGGATGGCGTGAAAGTGGAGGTGCATACGCACTCTTCCGGAATTCCGTTCCATGTGGAGAGGGAAAATTTCTTTGTTCAAAAAACCGCCAAGGCCTACGAAACTGCGTTGGGGGAAAAGATGGTTTTCAAAAGACTTGGTGCTTCCATTCCCATCGCCGCCGTTTTTCAGTCGGTTTTAAAAGTGCCGGTGGTGCTCATAGGTCTTGGACTTCCCGATGACCGCGTCCATTCCCCCAACGAAAAAATGTCCCTCCCCAATTTCTTCGATGGCATAAAAGGCGCGGCATTGGCATATGAAGCGTTTGCAGAAAATTCTTGATCGTTTTTTGCCGCGGTGACGGAATCGGCATACGTGCCAGGCTTAGAATCTGGTTCCCGTAAGGGATTGAGAGTTCGAATCTCTCCCGCGGCACATATATGTTTCATTTGAAAATTGATTCAGAATTGGAACTTCGTTTGTTTGATCCTCTTCATGCAGAGGTTCTATGTGTGCTAATTGAAAAAAATAGAAAATATTTGCGCCAATGGTTGCCGTGGCTTGATTTGAACAAGGGCCTTAAAGATACGCAAGGTTTCATCGAACATTCCATCAAGGAATATAAAGAAAAGAAATCGGTCGTTACGGGTATTTGGTATCATAACAATTTGGTGGGTGTAGCCAGTCTTGTTGCGATCGATTGGATGCATAAATGGACTGTCATCGGATATTGGATTAGCGAAGAAATGCAGGGGAAAGGTTTGGTGACCAAATCATCCCGCGCTTTAATTGATTATGCCTTTCATGATTTGAAACTCAATCGCGTCGAAATTCGATGCGCCACCGAAAATCAAAAAAGCCGTGCAGTGATTGAACGCCTCGGTTTAAAAAAAGAAGGTGTCAAAAGACAGATGGAGTGGCTCTACGATCATTTCGTTGACGCCCTTGTCTATTCTGTCTTAGCGAAGGAATGGATTGCCGAGCGTTCATAACCGACCAAATTTCCTAAATTTTCTATAGAAAAAGGTTTGGAGTGCGATATACAGAATGTCATGCTCCCCTGCGCTGTTATTGGGTCCACCGGTTATACCGGAATTGAGTTGGTCAAGATTTTGCTCCAACATCCGAGCGTAAAACTGACTGCACTGACCACACGTCAGCAGGAAAGTTTTCCGATTCAAACTTTAATTCCCACTTTGTCCAAAGATATTAATTTGAAAGTGGAGCCTTATTCTTTCGAACAAATTAAAGACAAAGCGGAGCTTATTTTTCTTTGTCTCCCCCACACCGAATCTGCTGAAACGGGAAAAGCTTTTTATAATGCGGGGAAAATCGTCATCGACCTTTCGGCCGATTTCAGACTGCGATCCAAAGAGAGCTACGAAACCTGGTATGGTGTGCCTCATCCCAGCAGTGAACTTTTGAAAGAGGCTGTCTATGGACTTCCCGAAATCAACCGTGGAAAAATCAAGGAGGCGAAACTCATTGCCAACCCGGGTTGTTATCCCACCGGCTCCATCTTAGGTTTGGCCCCTTTGCTGGCACGGGGTCTTGTTGAAACAGACTCTATTATAATAGATGCCAAATCCGGCGTGAGTGGCGCCGGGAAAAAATTGACCTCCACCACACAATTTTGCGAAGTGGATGGAAATTTTAACGCCTACAAAGTCAATAAACACCAGCATATGCCGGAGATTGAACAAATTTTAACAGACATCGCCGGAGCCCCGATTGCCATTACTTTTGTTCCCCATCTTCTCCCCATCGAACGGGGAATTTTGACGACGATTTATTTACAGAAAAAGAAAAACGTGGCGGATGCAGAAATCAACCGCGCCTTTTTGGAAGCCTACGACAAAGAACCTTTTGTAAAAGTGCGACCCGAGGGTCTGCGACCCGAAGGCCAATTTCCCTCAATAAAAGATGTTCAGCGAACCAACTTTTGTGATATTGGTTTTAGCGTCGACGCAAAAACGGGCCGTGTCATTGTTATTACGGCCATTGACAATCTTGTGAAAGGGGCTTCGGGCCAAGCCGTGCAAAATATGAATATCCGGATGGGATTTCCCGAAGAAGAGGGATTGAGAAGATGGTAAAAATTTTTTGGGAAAAGAAAAAAGGGGGGACCATTACTTCCCCACAAGGATTTTTCGCCAGCGGTCTTCACACCGGAATCAAAAAAAACAAACAAAAATTTGATGCGTCCTTGATTGTTTCGCAAACACCCTGCGCCGCGGCGGGAACATTCACCACCAACCGTGTGAAGTCATGGTGCGTCCTCCATGCCATGAAAGGGATACGCCACCCGTATCATCGTGCCGTTCTGGTCTCCAGCGGCAACGCCAACTGTATGAACGGTCCGCAGGGAAAAAAGGCGATTGAAGAGTGTGTTGGAGAAACGGCGAGACTTTTGAATATTCCCGAAGAAGAAATTCTCACTGCTCAGACCGGATTGATCGGCTCTCCCTTTCCCACGGATGCCTTAAAAGGCGGTTTACCGAAACTCTTCCGCCGTCTTTCCGAAGACGGGGGCCATGCCGCCGCCAAAGGAATTTTGACGACGGACCGCAACACCAAAGAGACGGCCCTCTCTTTTTTTCTGGGTGACAAAAAAGTGACGATTGGCGCCATTGCTAAAGGGGCTGGGATGGTTCACCCGAACATGGCCACGATGCTTTCTTTTATCACAACCGATGCCGCGATTTCCAAGCCGCTTCTTTCGCGCGCCATCCGTCACGCGGTTGATAACACCTTCAACAAAATTTCGATCGACAATGACATGAGCACCAACGACATGGTTTTTGTTTTGGCAAACGGTGTGGCCACGAATCCCATCATCCAGAATGTGGATCGCGACTACCGGATGTTCCGTGATGCGCTGGAAGAAGTCTGCCGCGCCATGGCTTATAAAATGGTGAAGGACGGCGAAGGCGTGAATCATGTCTGCCGTCTCAGGGTTTTTGGCGCCAAGAATCCGACCGAAGCAGAAAAGGCCGCACGCCAAATTGCCAATTCCATGCTTTTCAAGACGATGCTTTCTGGCGCCAATCCAAACTGGGGGCGTATTGCCGCGGCGATTGGGGCGAGTGGCGTTGTTTTCAATCCCGAACATTTGAGCATTTCATTCGGCAATGCCCATGTCTTGAGCAACGGCAGTTTGAGGGCAACCCATATTCCAAAGGCGGAGAGAGTGCTTTACAAAAGAGATTACACGATTGACGTGACGATTGGAAAAGGCCGCGGCCGCGCAGAGTTTTTGACTTCTGATCTCACCACAAAATATGTGGTGATCAACGCGAGTTATTCGTAAAGGAGAGCGATGGAACGATACGTTGAAAAAGCCAGTATTTTAATCGAGGCACTTCCCTACATCAAAAAATTTCGCGGGAAAGAAATTCTCATTAAATATGGCGGCGCCGCCATGAAAGACGACGACGTTCATGAAAATTTGCTCTTGGATCTTGTCTTCATGAATTATGTTGGCATCAAACCGATTTTGGTTCACGGCGGTGGCAATCACATCACCGCCAATTTAAAGCAAAAGGGAATTGAGAGCCGGTTCGTGAATGGTTTGCGCGTCACGGATAAAGCAACAATTGATGTGGTGCAAGAAACACTGGCTGAGTTGAACAAAGAAATTGTCCACGACATCAACCGTTTTGGAGCGCGCGCCATCGGTCTTTCCGGTCATGACGCAGAAATTTTGAATGTGAAAAAACACACGGAACACGGGGATGTGGGTTTTGTGGGCGATGTTGTTTCCGTAAATATTTTTCCCATGAAGGAGCTGACCGAGTACCGGATGATTCCGGTGGTCTATCCTATCGGCATTGATGAAAATGGAGTTGCCTACAATGTAAACGCCGACGAAGCCGCTTCCAAAATTGCCGTGGCGATGGATGTACAAAAAATCATCGTCCTCACCAACGTCAAAGGAATTTTGCGCGACCCCGCGGATGCTGAATCTCTCATCTCGTCATTGCATGTCAGCGAAATTCCCAACTTGATTGAAAAAGGAGTGATTAGCGCCGGTATGATTCCCAAAGTGAAAGCGTGCGTGAACGCACTCGAAGGAGGCGTGAAAAAAGCCCACATCATTGACGGCCGCATCAAACACTCCCTACTTCTGGAAATTTTCACGGATCAAGGTATCGGCACCGAAATCACAATGGTGAAAAATTAGACAAGTTACATATAGTACCAGGTACTATATGTAACTTTGCGGAGATGAGGTTTTAAAATGAGTTTGACGCAGGGAATTCAAAGTATTTACGCTGAATTTATTTTGCCCACGTATGCGCAGATACCTGTTTGTCTTGTGCGCGGGGAAGGGTCGCGCGTGTGGGATGCGGAGGGGAAAGAGTATCTTGATTTTTTTCCGGGTTGGGCGGTTTCTGGATTGGGACATTGTCATCCCAAAGTGGTTGCCGCCATTCGGGAACAGGCATCGCAGATTCTTCACATTTCCAATAATTTTTTGAATCAAAAACAGGCGAAGCTTGCGCGTGAAATTTCTCAAGCCTCTTTCCCCGCGAAAATTTTTTTCTGCAACAGCGGGGCCGAAGCCACTGAAGGGGCGATCAAGTTTGCGAGAAAATATGGGAGCGATTCGGGTCGGTTTGAAATCATCACAATGCGGCAATCCTTTCATGGCAGGACGCTTGCGGCGTTGACCGCCACGGGTCAGGAAAAAGTCAAAACGGGTTTTGCCCCATTGCCCGAAGGGTTTTGTTATGCCGAACTCAACGACATTGAATCCGTCAAAGCAGAGATCACACCCAAAACCATCGCCATTTTTTTGGAACCGATTCAGGGCGAAGGGGGTGTACGTCCCGTCA
Organism: Deltaproteobacteria bacterium; assembly: GCA_016213065.1. Taxonomy (NCBI): domain Bacteria; kingdom Pseudomonadati; phylum Myxococcota; class Myxococcia; species Deltaproteobacteria bacterium. The sequence goes on along the minus strand of JACRBV010000012.1, from coordinate 33,200 downwards.
CCCAAGAATTCATGCAGGATTTGAAAAAAATATGCGAAGAAAAAGATCTGTTGTTGATGGTTGATGAAGTCCAAACAGGAATGGGGCGCACCGGCAAAATGTTTGGTTATCAGCATTTTGGAATTGAACCCGATGTGATGACACTTGCAAAATCACTGGGCGGAGGCGTTCCCATCGGCGCGTTTGTCGTGAACAAACGGATTCAAAAAGAAGTTTTTACTCCGGGCAGTCACGGCTCCACATACGGCGGCAATCCGTTGGTCGCGGCGGCGGCTTTGGCCGTGTTTCAGGCTATCCGCGAGGAAAAACTTTTGGAGAACACTGTTGAAATGGGACAATATTTGCGCGGCGGCCTTGAAAAATTAAAAGAAAAATTTGGATTTATTAAAGAGGTGCGTGGTTTTGGACTGATGCAGGGCATGGAACTTTTCGTATCGGGTACGCCCTACGCAAACCGTGCACGAGAAAAAGGATTGCTGATTAACTGCACGCAAGATAAGGTTTTGCGCATCATGCCCGCGATGACAGTCACAAAAGAAATATTAGATAAGGGACTTGAAATTTTGGAAACTGTGCTGTCATCCTAGAGTTTTTCTTTGTCATCCTGAACGCAGTGAAGGATCTGCTAGAAGTCCTCGGGATCCTTCGCTTCGCTCAGGATGACAATATGTTTTTGGATGACAAAAAGGAGCTTACAATGAAAAAAGTGGTTCTGGCTTATTCGGGGGGGTTGGATACTTCCTGCGCTGTGAAGTGGATCAAAGATCGCTACGATTGTGAGGTCATCTGTTTTTCCGCGTTTATCGGAGAGGTGGCTGACAAAGAAAAACTCAACCAAAAAGCAAAATCTGCCGGCGCCTGCAAAATTTTTGTCGAAGATCTGAAAGAAGAATTTGCGCACGCATTTATTTTGCCCGCCCTCTGGGCCAATGCCCGCTATGAAGGGGGATATCCTTTAGCCACAGCACTTGGCAGACCTTTGATCGCAAAACATCTGGTGCGAATTGCGGAACAGGAAAATGCCGACGCCGTGGCGCACGGTTGCACTGGTAAGGGAAATGATCAGGTGCGCATTGAAGTGGGTGTGCGCACTCTCAACAGCTCTTTGGAAATTATCGCTCCACTCAGGGAGTGGGAATTCAAATCGCGCGAAGAAGAAATAGATTATGCGCGCAAAAATAATATTCCCGTCGACGCGACAAAAGCCTCCCCGTATTCGATCGACAAAAATATCTGGGGCATTGCGATTGAAGCCGGCATTCTGGAAGATCCGTGGCTCGAAGCCCCCGAAGAGGCTTATGTCATGACAAAGGGGCTTGATAAAGTTCCTGCAACGCCCTGTTATCTTGAAATTGAATTTGAAAAAGGAATTCCTGTTGCGCTCGATGGGCAGAAAAAATCACTCGTTGATCTGATTGAAACGCTCAATCAAATTGCGGGCGAATATGGTGTGGGACGTTTTGATCAAATCGAAAATCGTCTCGTCGGAATTAAAAGCCGCGAAATTTATGAAGCCCCGGCGGCCCACGTTTTACTCACGGCACACAAGGAACTTGAAGGCATGGTGATGGATCGCGAATTTTTGCATTACAAAGAACTCTTGTCGAAAAAATATGCGGAGTTGGTTTATTTTGGCCTCTGGTTTTCGCCGCTCAAAGAATCTCTCGACCAGTTTTTCAAATCAAATCAGAATAAAGTCACGGGAAAAATCCGCATCAAACTGGATAAAGGCCATGCAACATGCGTTGGCCGTCAATCTCCGCATTCTCTTTATTTCGAAAAGTTGGCGACTTACTCAGAGAAAGACGCCTTTGACCGGAACGCCGCGAAAGGTTTTTTGAAAATCTGGGGACTTCCCTACGAAGGGATAAATAAAAAATGAAAGCGTTATGGGGCGGGCGTTTCAAAAAAGAAATGCATCCTCTTTTAAAAGAGTTCAGTTATTCACTCAATGTTGATTGGGAATTGTTTGACGCCGAAATCGCCGTCGATATTGCCTGGGCAAAAATGTTGGGGCACATCGGTATTATCACCCAAGACGAATCCGCAAAATTGGTGAATGGACTGAAGGCGATCAGCAAAGAATTGCAACCCGTCGATCCAAACGCCCCCTTTGAAGATGTCCACACACTCATTCAAACGCATCTTGAGAAAAAAATCGGCAACGTCGCCAAAAAAATTCACACGGGTCGGAGCAGAAATGATTTGGTCGTCACTTCTACCCGCATCTATCTCAAACAAAAAATTTCGGAGATTGATGCCGCGCTGAAAAAAACAGAAACGGCTTTGCTCCATACGGCGCAAAAAGCGGGAGACGGTATTGTTGCGGGTGTTACGCATCTTAGAAAAGCCCAACCCATTTTATTGGCGCATCATTTGTTGGCTTATGTGGCGATGCTCGACGAAGATCGCTCTCGCTTGAATGATCTTCTAAAAAGAGTCGATGTGTTGCCGCTGGGTTCCGCGGCCCTTGCAGGTTCTTCGCTCCCCATCGACCAAAAATTTCTGGCGAAGGAGTTGAGTTTTTCAAAAATCGCGGGCAACTCTCTGGCGGCGGTAAGTGACCGCGGATTTTTAACCGAATTTTTAAGCGACCTCGCTATTTTATGGGTTCATCTCTCGCGTCTTTCCGAAGATTTTATTTTGTGGAATTCCGAATTTTTTAACTATGTGGAAATCGACGACGCTTTTGCCACGGGTTCCAGTCTTATGCCGCAGAAAAAAAATCCGGATGTTTTTGAACTCATCCGCGGGCGGACGGGCTCAATTTTTGGACATTTGCAGGCGCTTCTCACCGTGCAAAAAGGTCTTCCGTTAAGTTACAATCGCGATCTTCAGGAAGACAAACCCGCCGTTTTTGATGCGGCCCGAAAAACAAAACTCGCACTGGAAATTCTGTCCGAAACATTGTCGACCATTTCTTTCAACAAAGAGGCATTCAAAAAATCGGTTGCCGAAGATCATCTCTTTTCAACGGACCTGCTGGAATATCTGGTCCGCAAAAAAGTGCCCTTCAGCGAGGCCCACGAAACGGTCGGGAAAATTGTCCGCCACGCCGAAGAAGCAGGAAAAAACTTAAGCCAACTTCCCGTAAAAATATGGCAACAGTTTTCCGAATATTTTGAATCAGATGTGTTGGACCTCTTCAAACCCGAAACCTCCGTCGAAGCAAAAAAAACCAAAGGCTCCACCAACCCCACCTTCGTAAAAGCAGAACGAACAAAATGGGAAAAAGCGTTGAAATAAAACCAAAAATCCCCTTGTGCCGCCTGTTTACTTGTGGTTTGTAGGCGCGGACCATGAAAACTATTCTTGAAGATGTCAGTTCTGTCCAAAAAAAAATAAAAATTGAAGTGCCCGCCGATGTTGTTGCGCAAGCGCGTATAAAGGCCGTTCATGATTTGCAGAAAAAGGTGAAAGTTGAGGGTTTTCGCCCGGGGAAAGTGCCCTCCAACATTATTGAACAGCGTTTCGCCCATGAAGTTCAGCATGAAACGGTTGAAAAAGTGGTCGATTTAACTTTGGCCAAAGCTTTTAAAGAAGCAAAAGTTTATCCCATTTCCCGCCCCGAAATCACGCCGGGGCTTTTTGCGGGTACAGGCGGTCTGTCTTATACCGCCACGTTTGATGTTTTGCCCGCAATTCCCATCACAGAAAAAGATTACAAAGGACTCAAACTCGAAAAAACAGAAATTGAAGTCACCAAAGAAGAAGTCGAATCGGAATTAATCCGTCTTCAAAAAGCAATGACACAGTTGGAGCCCGCCCCCGCGGAAACTGTTTTGGTTAAAGGGCTTGTGGCGGTGATTGATTTCAAGGGAACGGCGGAAGGGAAATCTTTCAAAGGGGGAGAAGCTAAAGATTATGTGATCGAGTTTGGCGATGGCGAAATGTTGGGCGATTTTGAAAAAGGGATTGAGGGCGCCAAAGTTGGTGAGGTGCGCAAAATCAGTTTTGATTATCCAAAAGATTATTTTAACAAGGAACTTGCGGGGAAAAAGGCGCAGTTTGATATAACCGTCAAAGAAATTCGCACAAAAAATGTTCCAAAACTCGATGACGATTTTGCAAAAGATTTGGGACAATATAAAACTCTTGAGGATGTAAAAGTCGATTTGGAAAAAAGGATTGTTGGGGTAAAAGAGGTACATCAGAAGGGGGAACTTTTTAACCAAATTCTCAAACAATTGGTCGATAAAATCAAATTTGAAGCACCACAATCATTAATTACAAGTGAATTACGACATATGTTGGAACAATTTGCTCAAGAAATCCAAAAACGGGGACAAAAACTCGATGATGTAAAAGCGGAGGAGGTTTTGAAAGAATTCCAACCGGAAGCTGAAAACCGGGTCCGTAGTTTTCTGATCCTCGATAAAATCGTTGAAGAGGCTTCAATGGATGCAACGGACAAAGAATTGGAAGATCGTTTGGAGTCCATGGCCAAACAGGTGAAGCGGCCTTTGGCAGAGATTAAGGCGCATTACGAGAAAAACAATCTGCTCGGATCCTTAAAAAATCGCATTTTACACGAGAAATCCCTTGAATTTGTCCTCAACGAGGCTAAAATCAAGGTTGTAAAGTCGAAAAATGACAAAAAACGGCCTCAAAAATAGATGTTTTGATCGTTTTTTGTCATCCTGAGGCCGCAAGTGCGGCCGAAGGAACCAATATGAGCGAGGTTTTTATGAACTTAATCCCAATGGTAATCGAGCAGACCGGCCGTGGAGAGAGAGCTTTTGACATCTATTCCAGACTTTTAAAAGAGCGCATCGTCTTCATCGGCTGTCCTATTAATGATGAAGTTGCCAGCGTCATTATCGCCCAGCTTCTTTTTTTGGAATCAGAAGACGCGGACAAAGATATTCATGTTTATATCAATTCCCCCGGCGGAATAGTCACCGCGGGTCTCGCCATTTACGATACGATGCAATATGTGAAACCCGCTATTCAGACTCTGTGTATGGGACAGGCCGCCTCGATGGCCGCCATTTTGTTGGCCGCGGGTTCGAAAGGAAAGCGTTTCGCCCTTCCCAATGCCCGGATCATGATTCATCAACCGTTGGGTGGTTTTCAGGGGCAGGCATCCGATATCGACATTCAAGCTAAGGAAATTTTACGGATGCGCGAAAAGGTCAACGAAATTTTGACGAACCATACCGGTCAGCCGCTCGAAAAAATTCAGGTGGATACCGATCGCGATTTTTTCATGAGTTGCCACGAGGCCAAGGCCTATGGCATTGTTGACGACGTACTCCATTACCGACGAGATAAAATGAGTGACAAAACAATTCACGCCGTAGGAGGAGGTACCAATGGCTAAAGGAATTGCGGATGACCCCGGAAGTCTGAGTTGCTCTTTTTGCGGGAAAAATCAGCGAGAAGTCAGAAAATTGATCGCTGGCCCCACCGTTTATATCTGTGATGAGTGCATCGAACTCTGCAACGACATTATCGCCGAAGAAAATTCAAGGGCCCGCCAGTACGGTCCGCATTTGGGAGTGCCAAAACCCTCCGAGATTAAAACATTTTTGGATGAGTATGTGATCGGTCAGGATTACGCCAAAAGAGTTTTGTCGGTGGCTGTTCACAACCATTACAAAAGAATCGAGGCGAGGGCGAATAATAAAGAAGATGTTGAACTTCAGAAAAGCAATATCTTGCTGATCGGTCCTACCGGTGTTGGCAAAACCCTTTTGGCGCAGACTTTAGCCAAGATGCTCAATGTGCCGTTTACCATTGCCGATGCGACGTGTCTTACGGAGGCCGGTTATGTGGGAGAAGACGTTGAAAATATCATTTTGAATCTTTTGCAGGCGGCTGATTATGACAAAGCAAAATGCGAACGCGGAATCGTTTATATTGATGAAATCGACAAAATTTCGCGCAAGTCGGAAAATCCCTCCATCACCCGCGACGTTTCGGGAGAGGGCGTGCAACAAGCTCTGCTGAAAATTCTGGAAGGAACCGTCGCCAATGTCCCTCCAAAGGGAGGGCGCAAGCATCCGCAACAGGAATATATTCCGGTTGATACCACCAACATTTTATTCATTTGCGGCGGAACGTTTGTGGGACTTGAAGACACCATCGAGCGCAGAATCGGGCAAAAGAATTTGGGTTTTGGAGTCGATGTCAAGGGAAAGGGAGACAGAAAACTTTCCGACACTTTGAAAAAAATAGAGACCGAAGATTTAATCAAATTTGGTTTAATTCCGGAGTTCGTGGGACGCCTGCCGGTTCTCGCAACGCTGGATGAACTCGATGAAATAGCGTTGGTTAAAATTTTGACCCAACCTCGTAATGCGTTGGTCAAACAATATCAGCGCCTTTTCGAATTTGAAAAAGTGAAACTCCAGTTTACCGCGGGCAGTCTTGAGGCGGTTTCAAAAGAATCGATCCGCCGCAAATCGGGGGCTAGAGGTTTGAGAGCTATTCTGGAAAAAGTGATGCTTGATGTAATGTATGACATTCCGTCTCAGGAAGGAATTTTGGAAGTGGTTGTGAATGAAGATGTGATTTTAAAGAAGTCCAAACCCGTGATTGTCTATGAAAAGAAAGCTCAAATGGCCTGACGGCCGCTAGGGGGAATGAATGGGCGACGAACTGACCGTTAAAAAAGAATCAACATTGGTACCACTGCTGCCCTTGCGGGATATCGTTGTGTTTCCGCACATGGTGGTTCCTCTTTTTGTGGGGCGCGAAAAATCGATTGCCGCCCTTGAAGAGGCCATGAACAAAGAAAAAGATATCATGTTGGCCGCGCAAGTGAACGCAAAGACCAACGATCCAAAACCCGATGACATTTACAAAGTGGGAACGTTGGCCTCCATTATTCAATTGCTTCGCCTGCCCGATGGCACGGTGAAAGTGTTGATCGAAGGAAAAAAACGCGCCCGCATCCAGCAATTTGTCTCCAATCCGAATTTTTTCATGGTGGAAGCGGAAGCCATTGATGAAACCATGGACAAAACAATCGAGATCGAAGCGCTGATGCGCGGTGTGAAGTCCACGTTTGAACAATATGTAAAACTCAACAAACGAATTCCGCCTGAAATGCTGGCGAGCGTTGCCACCATTGACGATCCGGCCCGTTTGGCCGACACAATTGTCGCGCATCTTACTTTGAAACTTTCCGACAAACAAAAAATTCTCGAAGTTATTTCGCCGTTGGAACGCCTTGAAAAGTTGCTGGGTCTCATGCAGTCCGAAATTGAAATTCTGCAAGTGGAAAAAAGAATTCGCACGCGTGTGAAAAAGCAGATGGAGAAAACCCAGCGCGAATATTATCTCAATGAACAGATGCAGGCGATCCAGAAAGAACTGGGCGAAAGAGATGAGTTCAAGAGCGAAATTCAGGAACTCGAAGAGAAGATGAAGAAGAAAAAACTCTCTGTGGAAGCGCTGTCTCGTTGTAAACAAGAACTGAAAAAACTGAAGATGATGTCGCCGATGTCGGCGGAAGCCACCGTAGTGCGCAATTATCTCGACTGGATTCTCTCTCTTCCATGGGGCGAAATGACGCAGGATAAACTGGACTTGAAAGAGGCCGAAAAAATTCTCGAAGAAGATCATTACGGGCTCAAAACTCCCAAAGAGCGCATTCTCGAATATCTGGCCGTTTGCCAGTTGATGGGAAAAGTGAAGGGACCGATTCTTTGTTTCATCGGACCTCCCGGAGTTGGAAAAACATCTCTGGGTCGTTCCATTGCGAGAGCGATGGGAAGAAAATTTGTTCGTCTTTCATTGGGTGGTGTGCGTGATGAAGCCGAAATTAGGGGACACCGCAGAACCTACATCGGTGCCCTTCCCGGGAAAATTATCCAATCACTCAAAAAAGCGGGTTCCAGCAATCCTGTTTTGCTCATGGATGAAATAGACAAGATGAGCATGGATTTCAGGGGCGATCCTTCCTCGGCCCTGCTGGAAGTTTTGGATCCGGAGCAGAATTTCACTTTCAGCGATCATTATCTTGATCTTGATTACGATCTCTCGCACATTATGTTCATCACAACGGCGAACACATTGCCCGCAATTCCATTGCCTCTGCAGGATAGAATGGAGATCATCCGAATGGCGGGTTACACCGAAGATGAGAAATTACATATTGCCAAGAAATATCTCGTCCGGAAACAATGTGAATCGAATGGGTTACAAGAGAAAGATGTGGAGTTTACCGATTCCGCCATCAAGTTGATCATTCGCCAATACACAAGAGAGGCCGGCGTGAGAAATCTGGAGCGTGATATTGCTTCTGTTTTGCGCAAATTGGCGCGCGACGTAGTGGTTAAGGATTTAAAGAGGACCGGAAAACCAATCCGGTTGACTCCTAAAAAAGTCACGGCGTATCTGGGAGTTCCCAAATTCCATTTTGGTTTGGCCGAAGAGGAGGATCAAATTGGTATTTGCACAGGGCTTGCATGGACTGAAGTGGGAGGAGAACTTTTGACTACGGAAGTCACCGTGATGCCCGGAAAGGGAAAACTGATCGTCACCGGGAAATTGGGTGAGGTGATGCAAGAGTCCGCACAAGCGGCGGTGAGTTACATTCGCTCGCGCGCGGACGCGCTGGGTCTTGGAAAAGAATTCTACCAAAAGCTGGATATTCATATTCATTTGCCCGAAGGCGCCATTCCAAAAGATGGTCCCTCCGCCGGAATTACCATGGCCACCGCTGTCACGTCAGCTCTTTTGAAGATTCCCGTTCGCAAAGATATCGCCATGACGGGGGAAATCACCCTGCGTGGGCGTGTTTTGCCGATCGGCGGTTTGAAAGAGAAATTGTTTGCGGCGCATCGGGGCCAGATTAAAAAAGTTCTGATTCCGAAAGAGAATTTGAAGGACTTGAAAGAAATGCCCAAGAAGATCCTCAATGAGTTGGTGATTGAACCGGTGGAAAATATGGACGAGGTTTTGACAAAAGCCTTGGCCATAGACAACCCTGAAAAACTTTTCAGGGGTGTTCATCATGTTCCAACACCGACGGTCAAAAAGGGATCGACCGTAGCACCCGTGGTAATGTGACCCTACCACCTGCCCTGCCCGCACAAAGCGGGCATTTTGCCCGAGAGCAGGTGGTAGGGTGAAACAAAAAACTCCGCAAAAGTTTGTAAGCCGGGGTGGTCTGAAACTGGAAAAGGCACTGGATACGTTTGCCATTTCCCCCACCGGTTGGGTTTGTCTCGATGTGGGCGCTTCCACCGGCGGCTTTACGGACCTCCTTTTGCAGAGGGGCGCCAAAAAAATTTATGCGGTGGATGTGGGTTATGGGCAGTTGGCGTGGAAACTCCGCAAAGACCCGCGCGTGGTTGTGCTGGAACGGCAAAATATCCGTTATCTTTCGCCAGCGGACGTTCCGGAAAAAATCAATCTGGCAGTCATTGATGTCGCCTTCATCTCGTTGGAACTTGTTTTTCCCCGCCTGAAACTTTTTTTGGATCCAAAAGCCATTGTGGTTGCCCTTATCAAACCCCAGTTTGAAGTGGCGCGTCATCAGGTTGGACCCAAGGGGGTTGTCAGAGATCCCGCACTGCATGACTGGGCGGTTGATAAAATTACCAAAGCGGGAATTTCAGAGGGATGGGCTTTGAAAGGAGTTTGTGAATCGCCGCTGTTGGGGCCCGAAGGAAACAAGGAATTCCTAATTTACTTTCAAACTTAAGATGTTATTAATGGGCATCTCATAAATTGTTTTAGAGATCTGTCATTCCTCGCTGTGCTTCGAATCCACTTTGTTATCAAACAGATCCTTCACGGAGTTTACACTGAGCGAAGCGAATGAGTTCAGGATGACAACATTTATGAGATATGCTCTAAATAAAAACTTCATGAAACAGCGAGCTCTTCTCATCTTAATACCGGCTTTTATTTTTGCACTGGGTTGCGCGCATCAGCAAAAAACGGCGGTGGCGCCCAAACCCAAACTCAAAGAAGATCCGTATTATTATCTCATTCGTTCCAATCTGGAAGCCTACGCGGGAAAGATGGAAGATTCCGTTCGTGATTTGGAAAAAACAAATTATGTTTTTCCGCATGATCCCTATTTACAATTTATAGCGGCGGAACGTTATGCCCAGCTCCACCGGTGGGAAGAAGCCTCCAAAAATATTCAGGCAGTTTTGAAACAAAAACCCGATTGGAAAGATGCCGAACTGCTTTGGGGTTCCATCCTTGAGGCATCAGGAGACCCCGTCCAAGCTGCCAAAATTTTTGAAAAGCTTATAAGACAATCTCCCGCGCGGGAAGAAAATTACCTGAAGCTGGCACAAAGTCTTATTGACCAAAAGAAATACAAAGAAGCGGTGGTTGTGCTTAACCGCCTACTGGCAAAGACACCCGATTCTGTCTCCGCTTATATTTATCTGGCCACGATTCATTTGACGTATCTTAAAAATCAAAATGAGGGTCTGCGTTTTTTTAAGAAATGTTTGGAGATTGACCCGGACAACATCCGCATCCGTCAACAAATCGCGCAGATTTATCTCAATCAAAACAAATTCAAAGAGGCTCTGGACCAGTTTTTGGTGATAGAAGAGCGATATCCCTCCGATTTGGGAACCAAACTTCATATTGCTCTCTTGTATCAGGAACTGGGAGATGTGGATGAGTCAATAGTCCGTTTGAAAAATATTTTGAAGGTGAACCCCAATGCCGATCGCATTTATTACTACCTTGGTTTGATTTTTGAAAAACTGAAACGCTATCCCGAAGCGATCGAATATTTTGTCAAAATTCCGAAATCCTCCGGTGTTTATAAAGACGGCATTATCCATGCCGCTTCCATTTATAATGAGCTTAAACAGAATGATAACTCGATACGTATTTTAAAAGAGGGGATTCACAAAAATTCGAAAGTTCCGCAATTCTATCAACTCCTCTCTCTTCTGTACGAAGATCAGAAAAACCTTGAAAAAGGGGTTGATGTTTTAAAACAAGGGATTCGGGAATTGCCCAATGAAGAGGTGCTTTATTTTAATCTCGGTATTCTCTACGACAAACTACACAACAAAAAATCCAGTCTTCAGGCGATGAAAAAAGTTTTGGTGTTGAATCCCGAAAACAGTTCAGCACTCAATTATATTGGTTACTCTTATGCCGAAGAGGGAAAAAATCTGGATGAAGCTGAAACGATGATACAAAAAGCGCTCAAAATTAAACCGGGAGATCCTTATATTCTGGATAGCCTCGGGTGGGTCTATTTCCAACGAGGCCAGCTGGACAAAGCCTATCTTTATATTTACAAGGCATTTCAAACTTCTCCCAAAGAAGTAACCGTCAACGAACATCTGGGGGATATTTTCCTTGGTCAGGGCAAAAAAAACGAGGCGCGGAAATATTTCAAGAGAGCTTTGGATTTTAGCAAAACCAAAGAAGATAAAAATCTGGAAGAAACAAAAAGACTGGAAGATAAAATACAACAGTCGACAAAATGAAAACCAAAATAGTCACTGGTTTTATCTTTGTACTCTTTATGCTGTTGCAAGGGTGTAAGTGGAGTGTTCCTAAAGATCCTCATGTCCTTGTGCAAACTCTGGGGACTGATCCGGAGACGCTCAATCCCGTTATTGCTACCACATCAGGAGCTTTCACCGTTTACGGATTTATTTACGAACAACTCATTGATCTGGATCCGGATACGCTAAAGCCCGTTCCCCGTCTGGCCACGCGCTGGGAAGTTTCGCCAGATCGTCTCTACTATACTTTTTATCTGAGAAACGACATCCGGTGGCACGACGGAAAACCTTTTACCGCCGATGATGTACTCTATACCTATCAAAAAATCATGGATCCAAAAGTAGATGCGGCAGCAAGCAGAAATTATCTTCAAGATATCATCAAGGCAGAGAAAGTGGATGACTACACGGTTCGATTCACCTACCGCCGGCCCTACATTGGTGCCCTGACGGCAATCGGCCTGATGGTTATCGTTCCGAAACATGTTTTTGACGATGGTCAGGATTTCAATTCCCATCCTGCCAACCGCGCACCTGTTGGCACTGGACCCTTTCAATTCGTGGAGTGGCGCACAGGAAACCAAATTGTTTTAAAAAAATTTGAGGGATACAATACCACCAAACCCTACAGCATTCAGAAAATGGTTTTCAAAATTATCCCGGACACGCTGACTTCTTTTCAGCTTTTCAAAAAAAACGAATTGGATTTTATCAATCTGACAACGCTCCAGTGGGCAAGGCAAACCGACAGTGCGGCTTTTTTAAAAAGATTCGTTAAACACAAATTCATTACCCCATTTGATCCCTACAATTATATCGGCTGGAATTTGCGAAGACCCGTTTTTCAGGACAAAAGAGTACGACTTGCTTTGGCTCACCTTATTGATAAAGCATTGCTGAACCAGAAACTTCTATTTGGGTTGGCTTATCCTATTACAGGACCGTATTATCCCTTTGGAAATAATTATGACAAAACGCTTCCGCCAATATCTTATGATATTGAAGAAGCAAAAAGATTACTCAAGGCCGCGGGTTGGGATGAAAAAAAACCGCTTCATTTCACACTTCTTTTTCCGGGTGGCGGACAATTTGCGGAACAGTTGGTTTCCATCCTGCGCGAAAATTTTTCCCGAGCGGGTGTGAAATTGGAATTAAGAAGACTGGATATAGCTACTTTATTCCGGCTAGTTGAAGAACACGACTTTGATGCCTATCTGGGGGCATGGGGTCGTGGCGCCAATGACGAAGATTTGTACCAGATATGGCATTCTTCTCAGATCAAAGAAGGTTCCAATTATATCGGTTATTCGAATCCGGAGGCGGATCGCTTGTTGGAAGACCAACGGCGGGAATTTAATGAGGTGAAGCGGAACCAGATAAATCAGCAGATTCATAAAATTTTGTACGAAGACCAACCCTATCTTTTTTTGTATGCGTTTCCGGAACTGGTTGCGAGGGATAAGCGATTCAAAAATGTAAAAGAACATCTTGTAGGTCTTGATATGCGCGAATGGATGGTGGAATAAAATGTTTCGATACCTATTCAAACGACTTTTGATGATTGTCCCAACGATGTTTGGAATTGTTTTGATCACATTTATTGTGATCCGCTTGGCGCCCGGTGATCCGGCGGAAATGAAGATCCATGCCTCTGCGAAGGGTATGATTTCTGGAAGAGCCGCCACAAAAATCATCGAAGACACCCGCAAACTCTACGGACTTGATAAACCACTTCCAACACAATTTGCGCTTTGGATGAAACGCGTGGTGACTTTTGATTTTGGGACTTCTTACAAAGACCATCAACCTGTGCTGAAAAAAATTGCCCAAACGTTGCCTATCACGCTGGCGCTGAACATCATCACGCTTTTGATTGTTTATCTTGTTTCCATCCCGTGGGGAATTTTGTCCGCCGTCAAACCGGTTGGATGGTTTGACAGACTTAGCGCCGTATTTTTGTATGTTTTATATTCTCTTCCGTCTTTCTGGATCGCCATGCTTCTGATTGTTTTTGTGGCGGGCGGCGATTATCTCAACTGGTTTCCGATCGCGGGAATTATTTCGGATGGTGCCGAGAATCTTTCTCTTTTTCAAAAACTCGGGAATATCACATGGCATCTTGTTCTGCCGGTTGTCTGTCTTACCTACGGCAGTTTCGCATTCCTCGCGCGTTTCAGCCGCGCCACGATGCTGGAAGTAGTTCATCAAGATTACATTCGCACAGCGCGCGCCAAAGGTTTGAGCGAATGGAAAGTTATTTTGAAGCACGGATTTCGCAATGCTCTCATTCCGCAGTTGACGCTGATGGGAACTTTATTGCCGGCTTTGCTTGGTGGCAGTGTCATCATCGAACAAATTTTTGCAATTCCCGGAATGGGAAGACTTGGATTTGAGGCGGTCTTGAGCAGAGACTATCCTCTCATCATGGCGATCGCAACCATCGATGCCATGTTAACATTGGTGAGTTTGCTGTTGAGCGATTTACTTTACGTAATGGTAGATCCAAGGATTTCATTTGAATAAACATCCACGGAAAAGGTGGGTCCTGTCAGGCGAATACTTGCACGCCCTCCCGAAAGATCGGGCTGACAAGCATTCGCCTGCCACCCACCTTTTCAGAGAGATAGAGAGAATTTATAATGAAACAATCTTATTGGCGATTGGTTTGGCAACAATATAGCCGTTCGAAATTGGCGGTGATTGCTTTGGTGCTGGTTTTGCTCATGGGGGTTTTAGCGGTTGGCGCTCCGTGGATCAGTCCCTATTCTCCCGATGCGTATGATCTCGACCAAATTTTGAAAGCCCCAAGTTGGATTCATTGGTTGGGGACCGATGATCTGGGGCGCGATGTTTTGAGCCGTCTTCTTTACGGTTCGCGCATTTCTCTCAGTGTTGGTTTTGTGGCGGTGGGTATTTATGTTGCCATCGGAATTTTTCTTGGCGCCTTGGCCGGTTACTATGGCGGTTGGATCGACATGCTTATTTCCAGAGCTATTGAAGTGATGCTGTGTTTTCCAACTTTCTTTTTAATTCTTGCCGTTCTCGCTTTCGTCGGTCCCAGTATTTACAACATCATGGTCGTGATTGGCGTAACGCAGTGGACCGGAATTGCGCGTTTGATTCGCGGGGAATTTTTGAAATTCAGGAATCAGGATTTTGTGAAAGCGGTTCGACAACAAGGCGCGTCGAATTTTCGGATTATTTTTAAACATCTTTTGCCAAACAGTTTGGCGCCGGTGCTCGTGAGCGCCAGCTTTGGTGTTGCGGCGGCAATTTTGACCGAGAGTGCGCTGTCATTTTTGGGATTTGGAGTTCCGCCACAAGTGCCAAGTTGGGGCGCCATTTTGTCTCAGGCGCAAGCCTTTATGGATGTGGCTTGGTGGCTCACATTATCTCCGGGCTTCGCAATTTTTATCACAATCACCGCTTATAATTTAGTAGGCGAAGCATTAAGAGACGCGATTGATCCGAGGTTGAAAAACGTGTAATTCCCTTCAAGGGAGAGGTGAAAAGGAGAGATATCTTTGTTGCTGGAAGTCAAAAATTTGCGGACTTATTTTTATATTCCCGCGGGGATTGTGAAAGCGGTGGATGATGTTTCTTTTATCATCAACAAAAGAGAGTCGGTGGGGCTTGTGGGGGAATCGGGCTCCGGCAAGAGTGTGATGTCCCTATCTCTCATGCGTCTTATTTCTCCGCCCGGGAAAACCGTTGGCGGTGAGGTTTTGTGGAATGGGACGGATTTGTTGCAACTTCCAGAAAAAGAAATGCGCAAAATTCGCGGCAAAAATATCGCGATGGTTTTTCAGGAACCCATGAGTTCGCTCAATCCCGTTTTTACAATCGGCGATCAGATTGGCGAAGCGATTATTATCCATGAGGGGGGAACGAAAAAACAGGTGACTTCCCGCATTTTGGAACTTCTGCACATGGTTGGGATTCCCTCTCCCAAAGAGAGAATCGACGATTACCCTCATCAACTCTCGGGTGGTATGCGCCAACGCGTAATGATTGCGATGGCTCTAGCCTGCAAACCCGATTTGCTGATTGCCGACGAACCGACGACGGCGCTGGATGTTACTATTCAGGCGCAAATTCTGGAGCTCTTGGCGAAATTGCAACAGGAACTAGGGATGGCTCTCCTTTTGATTTCGCACGATCTCGGTGTGATAGCCGAAGTTTCAAACCGCGTGATGGTTATGTACGCGGGAGAATTGGTGGAAGAGGGACCCAGTGCCGATGTTTTTGCAAAACCACAACATCCGTATACCAAAGGATTGTTGGCCGCGATTCCGCCTTTGAAAAAATTACCGAAGGATCAGCTTTTGGCCACCATTCCCGGGGATGTTCCGTCTCTCATGAATTTGCCGGCGGCCTGTTATTTTCAAAATCGTTGCCCAAAAGTGCAGGCGAGGTGCCGCGCAGAAAAACCGTTGATGGAAGAAAAATTGCCGAAACAGACAGCCCGCTGTTTTTATCCGGGATAAAACATGAATTTATTGAAAGCTGAAAATCTGATGAAATATTTCCCAACTGGCGGCGGTTTTTTTGGCCGGGGAAAAAAGTTTGTCCACGCGGTGAACGGTGTTTCCTTTGAATTAGCCAAAGGAGAAACTCTGGGAATTGTGGGAGAATCCGGTTGCGGTAAAACTACACTGGGAAATCTTTTGATCCATTTGCTGAAACCCAACGCAGGGAAAATATTTTTCGACGGACAGGATATTTCCGCGGTTTCAAAGAAAAAATTAAGAGAATTGCGCGCCCGCATGCAGATGATTTTTCAGGACCCCTTCGCCTCTTTGAATCCCCGCATGCAGGTGGGTGAAATTATCGAAGAACCCCTCATCATTCACAAACGCGGCAATGCTAAACAGCGGGAAGAAGAAGTTGCGGAATTATTGGAGTTGGTGGGTTTGAGTGCCGATGATTACAACAAATACCCCCACGAATTCAGCGGCGGCCAGCGTCAACGCGTCGGTATTGCGCGGGCCATTGCATTGAAACCCGATCTGATTGTGGCCGATGAACCTCTTTCGGCGTTGGATGTTTCCATTCAGGGTGAAATTTTGAATCTGTTCAAAAAATTGCAGAAGCAATTTCATCTCACCACCATTTTTATTTCGCACGATTTGAAAGTAGTCTCCCAAATCAGCGATCGCATTGCCGTGATGTATCTGGGAAAAATTGTGGAAACATTTCCCGCGGAACAATTGGCTTATGTACAACATCCCTACACGCAGGCTTTAATCTCCGCAGTCCCTCTCCCAAATCCCGAACACAAAATCGAAAGAATCCCATTAAAAGGGGACGTTCCCTCCGCCATCCTACTCTCCACAGGCTGTTCCTTCCACCCGCGCTGTACCTATTGCGAAGACCTCTGCGTACGCACAGAGCCGCCGCTAGAAAATCACGGCCGCCCAGACCAACAAAGCGCCTGCCACTTCACCAACAAAGTCCCCAAAGAGATGAAGATTGGGTAATCTTGACAGACTAGTTAAAAGACTATTATAATAGTCAAGACACGGCTTTGCCGGGTCGCGAAGCAAACTCGGAGAGTTTGCGGAGTATAAATAGCCCTTATGAACACCAACCTTCTCAATATCGATTTTGAACCTTTAACTGAGGTAAAGGCCAAGCTCTCCGAAAAAGTTGCCAAGGTCAGTGGACAAAAACGTCTGTTGGCTATTACACTCAACGGTAAGCCGGCCGCCATTTTAGTTCCTTATTCCGAATTTCTTTCGTGGGTCGGAGAAAAAGAAGCGCCGGTTTATGTCCCACGCAAAATAAGTCTGACAGAGTGGGAAAAAGAAAGACCGCAGAGAAAGGCCGTTGTTGAATCCATCAAAAATATGTTTGATATTTCCAAACTCAGTCGCAAAGGCCAAAAACCATATAAACAAAATGCGCTCAAAAAATTTAAATAATCTGAAAAGCCTCCTGCGCAAAGCCGCCGGGGAAAAAGATTTGGCCAGACGTGGTGTCAAAATTGCCGCCGTGATAGCTGAAGCTCTGCGCAAAATTGGCGAAGATCCTGTTTTGGTGGGTGGTGCGGCCGTTGAATTCTATACCGACGGCAATTATGCCACGAAAGATATCGACATGATTGCCATGGGAGGTCCTTTACTCTGGAAAGTAATGGAAGAATTGGGTTTCAAGAGGCGTGGAAAAGATTTTATAAATGAGCTCCTGAAAATTTACATCGAATTTCCATCGGCGACTTTGAATCCGGGTGAAAAAAGCGATCAAATTGATGTTGAGAGCATTCCACTGAAAATTATTTCCCTTGAAGATCTGATTGTCGATCGCCTTGCCGCTTATAAGTTTTGGAAATCCGGCATTGATGGACTCAACGCCCTTTTCCTTTTGGAGCTTGGAAAAGCCGACATGCAACGGTTGAGGGAGAGGGCGGGAGCTAAAGAAATTCAGGATGCCCTCGATTGGGTTCTCAAAATTTACGAAGAAGTGTTTCGTAAAAAATTAAGCAAGAGCGAGGCTTCTAAAAAACTGGAAGCCTGGTTTCAGAAGAAATAAAAACAAAAAAGCCTTTTGAGGTTTGAAACTCAAAAGGCTTTTTTCATTTGATCATTTTCTGAAGATATTTTTCGACGGTTTCGACAAAGTGTATGGCAAAATCGAACGCTGATTTTGCCTCCTGTTTGGAGACAGAACCGCTAACATCATAGATAACTCGATGTCTCTTGGAGCGCATTTTATCAAAGAGATATATTTCGTCTCCCAATTCCTTGCCTATGACGGCTTTCGCAAATCGCACGGCGGCCATATGCTGACCTTCTCCCGTTGCCGGCCGCCAGCCTTTGGCAAACATCAATGCTCTGGCCGCTTGCAATACAGCATTGTAGGCGATGCTAAAGGCCCAGTCGGAATCACTGCCCAAGAGTTTTCTGGCGGTGGCAATATCCCTTTTGGCCAGATTCAGGCGGTCTTTGGCCTGTGAAGCGCCCGCCTTAAATGGCCTAATCCATCCCTGTTTTTGCAAATCGCTTAAATTCATTTTCATCTCCGATCAACATTATTTTGGGTCCCTTGATGATTTGATCGATAAAGTCATTGCCCTTTTTTGATTTTTTCAAAAATTCCTTTTTGTCAAACAAAGAATATTGCACTTCTCTTCCGAGCTGTTTTTCCGCTTCTTTGATTGTTTTTGCCAGTACATTCGCGGAAATTTGACCGATCAAAAACAAATCAATATCGCTCTTTGGCCCTGCCTCTGTGGTTGCAAAGGAACCATAGATAAATGCGAACAACAAAGAGGAGAAGGGTTGCAGATATTTTTTAAGGATGTCACCAATGCCGGTCGTTTTTAGAACAAGTGACTGCAATTCAGAGTAGATGGGCGACGCTGTGTTCAACAGATAGTATTTGGCATTGGCTTTTGTTTCACTGGTAACCAGACCCAAATTTTCGAGTTTCTTCAATTCACGAACAACGGGAGTTGTGGATTGACAAATCCGTTTGGCCAATTGGCGGACATAAAAAGCTTCATTTGGATGAGTTACAAACAACGTGATGAGATTCGCTCTTGTTCTGGAGCCAAAAAGTATATGAAGTGCCGTTTGCGTTGTGCTCATATTGAGTACAATCATACTCAATATGAGTCTAAAAGCAAGCAGGTGTTCAAAAAACAAAAAAGCCTTTTGAGGTTTGAAACTCAAAAGGCTTTTTTCATTTCTTCCTGAACGGATTTTTGATTAAGCGACTTTCAGATTTTCCAGCTCCAATTTAAAGGAAGTCCCTTTAAGGTTTAAGTGTTCGCTGGCATCTAGGATTTCAATGCCAACGATTTCTTCGTGTGGGCCCAAGTCTACAGCGATGTCTTCGTTCAAACGGACCGTCGTAACTTGTGTCGGACCTTTTTTAAAGGATATGTATGCGGCATCCACTCGGGGATCATATTTTATTTTCATTGTTGTCCTCCAAAATAAAAAACATAAACAGTAATTACGACGTAACAACCTTTTTCCTCGACAACGATTGGCATCACCTGCTTAAGCGAATAGTGCCTGTTTTTCCATGTTTTTTCAAAGGGAAAGTTTTTTTTGAATGAAATTCGCTCCTTTTTGGCAATTTGCATCTCCCCTTCCCAAATGGTCTGAATAATTTCTTCCTGCGTGGTTCCTCTGTCTTTCAGTTGATCCAAAGCATGTTGGGAAAAAACTATTTCTTTTGTTTTGATAGGCACGGGGACTTAGTAGGTAAGTTTTGTAATGTTTTCAAGTTTTAAATGGAGTGTGTTTTATATAAAAACAAAAAAGCCTTTTGAGGTTTGAAACTCAAAAGGCTTTTCTATTTTACTCCGCAAACTCTTCGAGTTTGCTTCGCGGCTCCGCTTGCGGGGCCTTGACTTCTTCCTTCCTAAACGAACTTTAGATAACCCAATCTTTAAGCTGTTTGCCCGGTTTGAAACGCGGAACGCGGCGCGGCTTAATGTTGATTTGGGCCCCCGTCTGAGGATTGCGTCCCACACGGCCTTTTCTCTTGGCTGGATAGAATGTCCCGAAACCTGTCAGTGTAATTTTGTCATTCTTGCGAAGACATTTTGCGATGTTGTGTGTTGTTGCGTTGAGAAGTTTTTCGGATAGGGCTTTGGAGCATTTGCAATCCTTGGCGATATAGCTAACCAATTCTGCTTTTGTCATTTTCTTCACCCCCCTTCCTTCTCCGATTTATCAGCATTTGCGGTTCCACTCTTGTTGGATATCAAGAGCGATTGTGCTTTGCCGATACGAGCTGTGACGGCAACTTATTACACTGCTTTCACTTGCGTCAACCATAAACTCGCGCCAGACGCAAAAAAAAGAGCGATGCAACTCGCATCTTCAATCGTCTTCTCACTCTCCCGAAATGATATTTTGTAAATTGACTTTTTGGCATGTGGCTTGCATAATCCGTCGCCATGGCAAAGTCCGCAGAACTCGTTCCAATCAATATCGAAGAGGAGATGAAAGCTTCCTATCTTGATTACGCGATGAGCGTGATCATCGGTCGCGCGCTTCCCGACATTCGCGATGGTCTCAAGCCCGCTCATCGCCGCATTCTTTACGCGATGTTTCGCGAGGGACTTCTCTCCAATAAACGCTATTCAAACTGCGCCGGTGTGGTGGGAGAGGTACTTAAGAAATATCACCCCCACGGAGACGCCGCCGTTTATGACACATTGGTCCGCATGGCCCAAAGCTGGAACATGCGCTATCCCATGATCGACGGGCAAGGAAACTTTGGTTGTTTTACGGGAGACACCAGAATCCGCATGGCCAATGGAGAAACTAAATCTTTTGAGGAGCTTGTCGCTGATTACGCCAATGATAAAATCCACTTCACTTATACTGTTACACAAGATGGAAATGTGGCGATGGCTCCCATTCAAGCGCCCCGCCTGACCAAACAAAATACTCCCATTGTAGAAGTGACTTTGGACAACGGTGAAAAAATACGGTGTACACCGGACCATCGTTTTATGTTGCGAAATGGGACCTATCGCGAAGCTCAAAATTTAAAAACGGATGATTCCTTAATGCCTCTTTACAACCGATTTTATGATGGGAAGGATGTGAATTTAAAAAAATATGAAGAGATTTATAATCCCGCTACCGATTCCTGGGTTTTTGCCCATCATCTGGCAGATGCTTATAACTTAAACAGAAGTGTCTACCCCAAAAGTGCCGGCCGTGTACGTCACCACAAAGATTTCAATAAATTAAACAATGACCCAAGAAACATTATTCGCATGGGCTGGGGCGAACATCGTCGTCTCCATCATGAATATTTGAAAGTACTTTGGTCTAATCCAGAGTTTCAAAAGAAAATGAAAAGTGTTCTTTCCAATCTTTGGAAAGGCAGTGCATTTCGTAAGAAAACAATTGCCGCGATTGGGGAAGAAAATAAACGCCGTTGGCAAGACAAAACATTCCAAAAGAAACAGATGGAAGCCAAAAGAAAGCTTTGGAACGATTCTCAATTTCGTCAACGCATTCTCGAAGCCGGATTAAAGAAAAATGTTCTGCTTTACGGTTCCAAAGAGCAGAAGGAATCCATTAAAAAAGCCCAAAAAGAATGGCTTAATAAAATGTGGAAAGACCCTGCCTACGTTGCCTTGCAGAGAGAGTATATGAAGGAAATCTCCGCAAAAATTTGGTCGGACCCGGCTCATCGCGAAAAAATATCCCAGATTACCAGCAAGAAAGTGCAAGACCCCGTTGCACGGAAAGCTTTTGGCGATTTATCCAAAAAATGGTGGAGTGATCCATCCTATCGGGAATTTTGTTCCCAAGTTAGTAAACAACAGTGGCAAAATCCAAAATATCGGGAACAACACGCCAAACATCTTTCCAGTAACGGTCAAAAAACGACTCAATCCCGATTTTTAACAATTTGCCAACGTGCGATGCTTCAGCTTGGTGAACTGACAGAAAAAAATTACGAAGAGATCCGAAAATCAACCAAGGTTAAGGGAATCCTTCGGTTTGAACAAGGTTTTGAACGTTATTTTGCGAATAACCGCAGAGCACTGGAATTGGCTACTCAGTCGCATCATGGAAGACTCAACCACAAAGTTGTTTCGGTGGAATCCGCTGGGAGGGCTGACGTTTATGATCTTACTGTTGATGGAACCCACAATTTTTCTTTGGCCGCCGGTGTTTTTGTCCATAATTCCATAGACGGCGACTCTGCCGCCGCTTACCGTTACACGGAAGCGCGTCTCACAAAAATTGCGGAGGAGATGCTGGAGGAAATTGACAAGGAAACGGTCGACTTTATTCCCAATTTTGACGGCTCCACTATGGAACCCGTGGTGCTTCCCTCTAAAATTCCGAATCTTTTGCTCAACGGTTCCGATGGTATTGCGGTTGGGATGGCTACCAAAATTCCGCCTCATAATTTAAAAGAACTTTCGAATGCGTTGATTTCGTTGATTGATAAACCTTCCCTCACAATTCCAGAATTGATGAAACATGTGCCGGGTCCCGATTTCCCGACGGGTGCTTTTATCTGCGGCAGAGAGGGAATCAAAAATGCCTATGCCACGGGCCGCGGAAAAATTGTCATGCGGGCCAGAGCCCTCATTGAACCCATTGCGAAAGGGGATCGTGAAGCGATTATCGTCACTGAAATTCCGTATCAGGTGAATAAATCGCGACTCATCGAGCAGATTGCATACCTTGTTCAGGAAGGAAAACTGGAAGGGGTTTCCGATATTCGCGATGAGTCGGACAGAGAAGGTATGCGCGTTGTGGTGGAACTCAAACGCGGAGCGGTTGCCGGTATTGTTTTGAATCACCTCTACAAACACACTCTGATGGAAGAATCATACGGCGTGATTTTGCTGGCCATTGTCCACCAACAACCCAAAGTGTTGAATCTTAAAGAGGCGCTTCAATTTTTTATCGATCATCGCAGAGAAGTGGTCACCCGCAGAACCGTTTACGATCTCAAACAGGCGGAGGCGCGTGCCCATGTTTTGGAAGGGTTGAAAATTGCGCTGGATCACATTGATGAAGTGATTGCCCTTATCAAAAAATCGAAAGAACCACAGGCCGCCAAAGAAGCTCTGCGTTTGAAGTTTAAATTAAGCGAAATTCAGGCTCAGGCCATTTTGGATATGCGACTGCAACGCCTGACCGGACTTGAAAGAACCAAAATTTTGGAAGAACTGGAAGAATTGTTGAAGTTCATCAAAGAATGCAAAGCGATTTTGGCCGATGAACGCCGCATCATGAAAATTATTTCAGACGAGATCAAAGAAATTCGCGACAAATATGGTGATGAACGCCGCACAGAAATTCAGGGCGCCGCCGAAGAAATTAACGAGGAAGATTTGATTCAGGAAGAAGAGATGGTGGTTACCATCAGCCATGGCGGTTACATCAAACGCAACGCCGTCAGTATTTATCGTGCGCAAAGGCGCGGCGGACGCGGAAAAACGGGGATGGCTACCCGCGATGAAGACTTTGTGGAAGATTTGTTTATCGCCTCAACAAAAAGTTATTTGCTGGTTTTCACCACGCGTGGACGACTTTTCTGGCTCAAAGTCCATGAAATTCCGCAAGCGGGGCGCGTGACAAAAGGAAAAGTCATCAGCAATCTTGTTCAAATTTCCTCCGAAGAAAAAATCGCCGCCATCATGCCTGTGAAGGAATTTATGGAAGGGCATTCGGTTATAATGGTGACGCGTCAGGGGACGATCAAAAAAACGGAATTGACGGCGTTTAGTCATCCCAGAGCCAGCGGCATTATTGCCATTGGTTTGGATCAAGGTGATGAAATGGTGGCCGCCAAACTGACCAATGGAAAACAGGAAATTGTTTTGTCGACGCGTCGCGGGAAAGCGATCCGCTTCCATGAGGAAGACGTTCGCAACATGGGACGTCAAGCCGGCGGGGTGCGCGGCATTCAGCTTGAAAAAGGGGATGAGGTTGTCAGCATGGAGGTTGTCAACGGCAACAACGCGGTTCTCCTGACAGTGACGGAAAAAGGTTACGGAAAAAGAACCGAGCTCAAAGAATATCGCATACAGTCACGTGGCGGGAGCGGTATTTTCACTTGCAAAGTGACCGAAAAAAATGGTGTGGTCATCGGCGTGATGCAGGTCACCGACGGCGAAGACATCATGTTGGTGTCCGATAAAGGAAAAATAATACGAACCGCAGTATCCGGCATTTCTTTACAGGGAAGAGCTACGCAGGGAGTGCGCCTGATCAATGTTGAAGAAGGAGAAAAGGTAACCTCAGTGGCCCGTCTTGCAGAGAAAGACGAAGAAACAGAAACGCAATAAGTCCGTGGTCCATAGTCTATGGTCCATGGTCCTGCCCAAGGAGGAAGTTCAATGGCAATCGAGAAGACACTGGCGATTATCAAGCCAGATGCGCTGGAAAAGGGAATCATCGGTGAAGTTTGCAAAAGAGTCGAAGACGGGGGATTGAAAATTATCGGCATCAAAATGATGCAACTGTCTCCGAAAAAAGCGGAAGGGTTTTACGCCGTACATCAGGGAAAACCGTTTTTTGCGAGTCTCGTTAAATATATGACGAGTGGTCCAGTCGTGGTGCTTTGCCTTGAAGGGGAAAACGCCATCAAACGTTGGAGAGATGCAATGGGTGCTACCGATCCTGAAAAGGCGGCCGCAGGAACACTGCGTAAAGATTTCGGAACCAACATCGAACGCAACGTCACACACGGAAGTGATTCGCCGGACACAGCCCGCGCCGAAGTTAATTTTTTCTTCGAATCAAGCGACCTCGTCCACTACGAATGGCTTTAATTAGATTAGAGGGTACATCCGGAAACCGTGATAATTGGGAACCTCCCAAAACTGCCCAGATGCTAGGCGCCCGTGAACCCGCAACCGGAGCATACCTTTAATGGTATGTGAGGATTGCGGGTTCGCGGGCAACAACGCAGATGGGCAGTTTTCGGAGGTTCCCTAGAGTTTGCCTCTCAAATCCGTGAAGAAGCCATCAAGGAAGCGTTGCCATGGAATCATCACATCAGTTGCCGGTCGCTTGTCCTTGATCCTGTTTCTTTTCCCCGGGTACTTTAAATTTAATCGTTTTTTTGACTTTAATGGATTCTTCTTTCTTCTCTTTCACTGGTTTTATTTTTTTGAGTTTTTCACTGGCGTTGATGTCGGAATATTTTTCGTCATACAAATCAAACCATGGGTAATTGTACAATGCGTAATCTTTTTTGGTGATTGGTGTGTCCGGTGGTTTTTGTCCCGTGATTTTTTCAAATTGAGTGCTGTTGACGATGTGAACATAAAGCGTTCCAAATTTTTTCAGATCCCAAGTGTTGAAGCCGTAAGGATCGGGATAAATTTTTTGGCGCATTTTGCCACCCGCCCCCAAACCCATTTGGGTGCCCCCTGCGGTGGTCGCTGAAGGAGTCATCATTTCAAAACCCACGCCCTTTTTTATGTCACGACTTGGCACCGGCTTTTTAAATATTCCTTTTTTAGGATCATAGAGTGTGATTTGCAAACCTCCCTCTGTTTCTTTACCGGTGATTTGTCCTTCAACCGTCATTTTTTTTCCAAGCGGCATTGCTATAAATTGACGGATGAAATCTTTGCCGGCTTTGATGCCATCAATCCATGGTTGAGGCGTTGGAGCCACCAAATAATCCTGATCCTTTTGTTGCTTTAAATCGGGAGTCCATGGATCTCCGGTCAGCACATTGATTTTGCCGATGCCGATTTTGAGAGCTCTGGGACGCCATTCTTCCCCACCAAAAGAAATCCACATCGCTTCGCGTTGGTACATCGGCATGAACACGCCGCCCTGTTCAACCCATTCTTTCGGGAGTTTGCTGGCGTAATCTTCAACGCGGTATAGGGGAAGTTTTCCCAATCCCGGTGGGAGCGGATATTGCTTTCCATCAACAGGAATGCGGAGCGTCCGTTGAAAAGAGATTGTGAAATCGTCGATGAAAAGAGTGTCGTTATTCACTTCCCATTTGAGCGGACCGTTCCCAAGCGGTTTGGCGAAGGCTGTCATTGCAAGAAGTGTGAGTGATGAAACAATCCAGAATATTTTTTTCATAGCACTCTCTCCGAAATCGTCTGCCAGTGAATGAAGCGAAGCAGGTGAGACCAATGTCCGGCTTTGTCATCGGTGCCGGAACCATACCATCCGCCAAAAGGCTCTGCGCCGACATAAGCGCCGGTGCATTTTCTGTTCAGATACATGTTGCCCGCCGTAAATTCTTTCGCCCTCTTTTTTAATTCTGGATTTTTTGTGAACAGGGCGCCGGTTAAAGCATAGGGTGTGCCATTGGCAATGCGCACCATGTCATCAAAATTTTTCGCTTTATAGAGTCCAAAAACCGGTCCGAAAATTTCGATGGAAGTTTCGGGTTGCGAAGGATTCAATCCTTCATGAATGGAAGGGGACACTCCCCAACCCGGAAAATTCTGAGCCGATTTTCCGCCGAGCAAAAACCGGGCCCCGGCTTTTTGAACGACAGTGCATTGATCCAAAATAGTTTTCTGTGCTCTCTCATCCACAACGCCGCCCAAGATTGCACCGGGTTCCGTCACATTTTTTGGAGAAATTTTTGAGAGTTGTTCGACAAGCGCCTGTTTAACTTTGTCGTAAAGATCTTCTTTGACAATCAAACGGGAAAGAGCCGAGCATTTCTGCCCTTGAAAACCCAATGCGCTGGTTTGCACCTGATCCAAAAGATATTGCAGATCATCAAAATCATTGACGGCGATGAAATCACATCCCCCCATTTCAGCCACCACGCGCTTGATCCATCTTTGACTTGTTTCGGCCGCAACACGGTTGATTTCCATGCCCACTTGGCGGCTTCCCGTGAGAGTGATGAGTGCTATATCGGGATGTTTTACCAAAAGCCGGCCGATTTCATGATGCGCGGGGCTGTCCACAAGCAGTTGCACGGGTGCGCCCGCTTCACAAATGAGTTCTGCCATGAAAGTGCCCGTGGCTGGGGCTCTGGGAGAGGGTTTGACGACCAACACATTGCCCATGACGGTTGGCGCGGCCCACATACCCGTGAAAATGGCGAAGGGAAAATTAAAAGGTGGAAGACTTAAACCCACGCCAATTGGTTTCGGATGCATCAGCGTGGTGTGGTGTTGAAGCGCCGTGATGCTTAAAAATTCGGGATCATGGATGAGCTCGCACGCGCGGGCGTAGTATTCAAGAAAGTCAACGCCTTCAGCCCAGTCGGCATAGGCTTCCAAAGCCGTCTTCCCGACTTCCAGCATCAACAGTCCCATGATGGTCCACTGGTGTTTGCAAGTAAGAGCGCGCACTTTTCGAATAATGTTTGTTCTTTCGTGAAAAGGTTTGGCTCCCCAAGAGAGCTGAATTTTTTTGGTATATTCGAGGGCTTCCAAAGCCTGCGTACCCGAGGCTATGGGAAAGGGACCGTATATTTCTGTTTTGTCGTTCGGATTGACGTTGGTGAAGGTGCCTTCGGTGCCATCGATCCATTTTTCACCGACCAAAATCTGGTGAGGCTTCTTTAAAATTTTTCTGGCTTCTTTCAAACCTGCAAGAAGCGTCTTATGCGTCTCCGTTTTTTCCCACGGATTGAGGATGGGGACATTCTGGAACTTTTTGAATTCATTGAGATTCATAAATTGACGCCTTTTTAAAAGCAGTGTACTTTCCGCTCAAAGGCCAATTGGCTAGGGAGGTTATTATGTTCGGGGGAAATTGCAAGTGTGATGTCAAGACTTGGGTTGTCCAAGGCTTTGTCATCGCCGTTTTGTATTTGGGGCTCGACATGTTTTTTCATCATTATTGTATGATGAAAATTTATGCGGCCCATGCCCATCTTTTCCGCCCTCTGGATGCGATGGTGCCTCTTCGCTGGTGGGGATATCTGGGTTATCTTGTTTTTGGGCTCTTGTTTGTCTGCATTTTCGCCGCGGGTTATGAAGCCGCGAAATCAAAAGTGGCTCAAGGGTTGCGTTACGGTTTGCTGATCGGACTTTTCTATCACGGGTCTTCGCTGTTGATTTCCGCTCCCTATATGCCATGGCCCAAGAGACTCCTCATCGACTGGTTCGCGATTGGGGTCGCGGAATGTATTATCTTGGGCTTTATCTTGGGGATGCTTTACAAACCTAAGAGCGCTTGATTTTATCCCAAACGGAGCTGGCTCCCTTATCAAGGATGGCGTTTAGAGCCTGAATGTTTTGTACGCCGCGGTCGGAGAGCCAGCTCTCCAGCGCCTTGATTCCTGATTTGGCATAAACGGGAATTCCATCTTTCCATGTGGCCCTGCCGCAAAGGACGCCGTTGAATTTTATGCCTGATTCACAGGCAAGCGTGAGGCTTTCCCTGAATTCCTCGTCACTGACACCCGCGCTTAAATAAATAAAGGGTTTTTTTGTGACGGCGGCAGAAGCTTTATAGTGTTCCATCGCTTCTTTTTTGGTGTAGGCAACCCCTTCATTTTTGAAAGATTTGGTTCCTTGGGTGAATTGCAGATTAACCGGTACTTCCACTTTCAGCACATCGACATGGTAGCGGTCTTTGGAAAACTCCTCCATGCTCTTTTTCACAATTTCCGGTTTTTGTTTGGCAAATGCAAGGTCTTTCCCCTCGCCGCCTTTTGTGTCGTAGCCGACAAACTCAAGAAAATAGGGGATATCCTGATAGGCACATTCCACGCCGATTCTTTCCACCCACGCTTTTTTGGTTTCGTTAATTTCTTTTTGTTCAAACGGATTGTAATAGAAAAGAATTTTAATGGCGTTGGCTCCGGCCTCTTTTAATTGAGAGACCGTCCATGTCGGCATTAAAATGGGAAGACGTCCCGGGCCGGTGTTATCGTAACCGGAAGATTCATAAGCCAGCAACAGCCCCGCGTTTTTGGAGCGTTGTTTCGCCGCTTCAATTCCATATTCAGGATCGAGCAAAATGGCGCTGGCATGAGGAGTCAGAATTTTGGTGACAGCCGTTTTGAATTCAGCCATCTGCTCCCAACTAATTTCTTTGGGATCAACTCCCTTGGCCTTGGCAATCGATTTCTTAAGCGAACCGCGTTGATCCATTGCCGCCGCGGCAATAACCCCTTTTTGATTCGCAACCTTTTCCATGTGCTTCAATTTTCCCGCCGTCATTGCAGTAGCCATTTTCTTCCTCCTTTGTTTCATAAATAAACTTCCATTATTATTGGAGCGGGTGAAGGGAATCGAACCCTCGTCTCAAGCTTGGGAAGCTCGCATTCTGCCATTGAACCACACCCGCAAGTTGTATTTCTCTTCACCGCGAAGCTGGTGAAGGGACGTCAAGGGCAATTCCCTTGTTTTTCTTTTTCTAGCCGCGTTAGCGGCGAGAGGGGGAGGCTCCAATGGCTTTGCCATTGGAGGGGGCGACGCGAGCCCCTATAGATAGCCAAGCTCGCATTCTGCCATTGAACCACACCCGCCAATGATGTGTGTCTCTATAATACCAACATCCCCCATGTCCACTCTGAATTAAATGTTCTTTGACTTCATTTCTGAAAGGATAAATTTTGCAAAAGGAGTGATGTTTTTGTGAACGGAAGCCTGTTCCAATGCATCCATATACACTTTTCGATGCTCCATTCGAATGATTGTCCAAGGGTATCCTCCCGAGACTAACATCAGGTTCATGAGGAATCTGCCGATGCGACCATTGCCATCCATGTATGGATGAATGTAAACGAAAATAAAATGTCCCAATACGGCGCGTACCGAAGCCTTCTTTTCTTTTTTTAGAAGAACGAACAAAGTTTCCATACAATCAACAACGGCACTGGCCGGTGGAGGAACGTGTCGTGAGTTTCGAATATACACCTGATTATTTCTGTACCCCGCAAGATCAGAAGTTTTCAGCAGATTGGCTTGTATCAAAGGCGAAAAAAGTTCTCTGTACCATGTTTGTAAATTCTCCTCGAAAATTTCTCCGGCATTTTTTTTCTTTGCGAGCAATGTCCGGATGTTTTTTGTTACTGCTTCAAAGGCCTGATGATAGCCAAAGGCCGCCAAAGCATTCCTGTGGTTTTTATCGTCTTCATTGTTGTCCGGGTCCCAATCACCCTTTGCGATTTTGTCAATCAGGGTTTCAGTGATTTGATAACCTTCGATAGAAAGGGAATGATAAGCATCTTGTGAATAAAGTCCGTGAATATATTTAAAAATTGTATCTGGTTTCTGATGGTAACCCGGTTCATCAGGAAACACTTTCAACACGGAGTCCCGCATTTTTTCCCAAAGAGCTGTGATGCGTCCGGTATAAGGCGATTTAAGTCCGGGGCTTTTTCCGATGATTGGTTCGTAAGTTAAGAACGGATTGGTTGTCGCAAGAATATGGCCCATTGCGGCCATGTCTTCTGCAATTTGATTTGCCTTGTTGTTCTCTCCGAGGGTGAAATAAGCTCCCACCAATCGGTTGGCGGCAGAGATCATTTGCCCTTCCAGCAGTATGCGTGAAATGTCGGAAACAGAAGGAAGCAGGCGAAGGGTGATTTCCACGTTGAGCGGTTTGTTTGAGAAGTAGGCGGGAGACAGTCTGCATAAAGCCAATGCAGGTGGCATGACATTGATGTTTCTTAGAGTCTCCATTTGCAATGGAAATTTTTTGGCCTCTTTGTAAAGAAACAGGGATGTGTTGTGGGGTAAAGCGACAATCTGATTACTGTTCTTTTTTGTAAGAACCGTTATTTGGTTTGCGATGGAGCTTTCACCGGAATGAAGATCAATGGAGGATTCCGCAGAGAGACAATATCCTTTTTTCCCAAACCGGTCTTCAAGATAATATCTTACAAAGGACCAGAATCCCCCAAACCATACAGTACTGCCACCGCCGGTTCCCGGTGTTGCGAGTAAATACCATCCTCTTATGATTGGCATTAAACACTTTGCCGCAATCAACCGGGCCTTGGTGTCCCGATCAATGTCCGTGGCTTTGAGAACGCCTTCCCTGCTTGCAGTTTTGGCTTTTGCCAAAGACAAAGCCAATAATTTGTTTGGAGCCTCTTTTTTCACTAGAAGTTAATGCTAACTTTTAATAGAAATTATGGCAAGTATTTTGTAGAATTTGATGACGACTTTCTGCCATTGAATCGCACCCGCATTGGAGGTAGGAGCGTCAACATGGCAAATCAGTTGAATCCTTCCGCATCCATGCCGGAGGCAACTGCCGCAAGACCTTGTCTTGTGTCGTGCGTCAGAAACAAGAGAGATTTATTCAACTGGATTTGTATTAGAAGCGCCGTCGCAATATGAAGGGCATCCAAGGTTCCAACCGTCGTCGGAAAAGGGTCCGAAGCGCGCCGCAAAATGGCCGGCTGAAGAGGAATGATTTCCACGGAAGCGCTGAAAGCCGTTAACAAACGAATTCTCAATGCGACTTCCTCTTGCGGCCAGCGATTTTGAATGCGAAGCCGGTCAATGGTGCGCAGTGCTTCCACGCGGGTTAGTTCGCTGGCATAAATTTTGTCGAATTGCTTCAGCTTTTGATAGGCATTGGGTTCTCCCAAAATATGCCGAAGAAGGATGGAGGTATCCAAAAAGGACGGCTTCATTTCTGCTCCAGATCGTCGGAGCGCTCTTCCAGAAGGACTTTTAAGGAATCGGTGCCTTTGCGTGCCTTTGGAACTTTAATTTTTTTAAGCATTTTTGGAGTCTGTTTTGCCGCCAAAATCGTGAGGCGGTCCGAAGGAGTTTGGTAAGGCAGGACTTGCGCAATGGGTGTTTCGCGGTCTGTCACGATGAGTGTTTCTCCCGCGCGAACCCGTTTGAGAAATCCGCTCAACTGACTTTTAAATTGTGCAATTTTTACCTGCGTCATGACTACATGTGACCACATCTGGACCTATTTGTCAAAGGAAACATTGTCGTTTGTCATAAAAAGCGGTTGAGTTTTGCCATGGCTTGAAATATCAGAAAAACATGCAGTCTAAATCCTGTCCATACTGCAAAAAGAAAACTCTGAAGAAGGATAATCCTTATTGGCCCTTCTGCTCGGAACGTTGCAAGTTGATTGACTTAGGGCAGTGGGCGAGTGGAAAATACTCCATCCCGGGCGAATCTATTCGCTCGCACGGGCAAAGCCCGTACTCGCTGAAGTCAGGGGGAGAGTCTCCCCCTGACAACCCCGTTTCCAAAGAGGACGAAGACGACGACGAAGGGAAAAATAATGTGGATTGAAATTGTTGGATGGCTGGGGATGGTTTTGCTTCTGGCCGTTTTTTTTCTCGCGTCGCATCGTTATTTGGATGATACGCGATGTCTGTATCATCTTATCAATATTTTGGGAGCCTGCGGTGTTATGATCAACGCTTTCAGCAAAGGCGTGTTGTCTGTAGGGTTTGTCGAAATCGCCTGGAGCATCATCGCCCTCGTTGGTATTTTTAATGCTTACAAACACTTGCGGAGGGCCGCGTGAATTGGAGCGATTATGTCGGCTGGTTTGGATTTGCGGTTGTTCTTTTCAGCTACGCGCAAGTAGCCACAAGACGCTGGCGCGTGCGCTCCGTGCCGAATCAGTTGGGGAATGTGATTGGCTCCGGTTCTTTGGGTATCAACAGTATTATTTACAGCGCCTGGGTACCTTTTTTTCTGAATTTGATTTGGGCTTTAATTGCTTCTTTTACACTCTTACAGCTTCTAAGGGAGAGAAACAAAACTATGTCGGTGACGCCTTAGTCGGTAAAGGGATTTGTATGTGAAAGATGGTGCCCTTTCCGGGTGCCGATGTTGCAGTTAAATTTCCTCCGCACTTTTCGATCACCTCTCTCACTACGGTCATGCCAATTCCGTTTCCATTCGTTTTATTATAGGTAAATCCACCCTGTAAAACTTTTTCAAGAATTTCCGGCGTCATTCCCGGCCCCGTGTCTTTGATATCAATGCGAATGGAGTTGCCGTCTGACGCGGTTATAATGGTCAGGTCCCCATTTCCCCGCATGGCCTCAACGGCGTTGGTGATAATATTAGTGAAGGCGCGTTTGAGATCATTCTTCTCCGCAGAAATTTGAAAGGGAGCAGTATGGTAATTCTTTTGAACTGTTAAATTTGGATATTTTTCCTGTAAAGCCAATTCCATCAGCAACTCATCGATGGTTTTATGAAGCGAAATCGCCGACGGAACTGCGAGAATTTTTCTTTCTGTGAGAAGTTCTTCCGCAATGTCCTCCAGCCTTTTTACGCTCATTTTGGTCAACTCCGCACATTTCGCACATTTGAGATTTGAAGAAACTTGGGAACTGCAGACATCATACGCAACTTTC
>JACRBV010000011.1 GCA_016213065.1 Deltaproteobacteria bacterium | reverse complement strand
GGGTCATCCCAAACCGTTATGAGGTTGTTTCCATGGGTTTCAACATTTTCAGAGTCATCGTAGACTGTCCGGGAAGCGCCGTTAGCAATTCCTATGTGACATCTCAACCCGACATGGGGCCCGGGCAAGAGGAAATTACTAGAACATTAATAGAGAAATCTTCGCCGAGTCAGTATGTGGGCTGTAGAGTCGTCAGCATTGTTGATGAGAGCAAAAAACCCCCACCTCCCGAAAAACCAAAAACGGAAAGGCAAAAGGCTTTTACAAGATTTTACAAATATTTCCTCAGCCTTTTCGGGGTGAAGGGTTAACGTCTATTTTTCTGTCATTCCCGCGAAGGCGGGAATCCAGCTTTATGCACTGGATTCCGGATATTTTTGCTGTAGCAAAAATTCCGGAATGACAAGGTTATTTTTGCACAAGTTAATATATCCCCGCAGAAACGGGGCTGGCGCCTTTTGGGTGGTTGTTTCTGAGTTTGGTGATGTCGTAGATCAGACTCTTTCTGTCAAAGCTGGCGTTTTCATATTTGCCAGTGTCCATGCGAATAGCATCACAGGGACACGCCTCCACGCACAGTCCGCAAAAAATACAGCGCAGTTCGTTGATGTTGAAAACACGGGGACGTTTTTCAATCGATTTGTCGTCCGACTCTTCCGCGATAATTTCGATGCAGTTGGCAGGACAAATGGTCTGACAAAGCATGCAAGCGGTACAGCGAATCTGTCCGTCTTTTCTTGACATCAGGCGGTGCTCCGCACGGTAACCCGGCGGCAATTCCTTCTTTTTGTCGGGATATTCAATCGTCATGCGGTCATCAATGTGAAATAAATTATACAACAAATGCCCGGCCGTGATGTACAAACCCCGAACAATTTCCGGCAGATAAAGTTTTTCCCAAAACGTCAGCGTTTCTTTTCGGTCAATGTAGTAGCTCATAAGTAGTTGCTCCCTGTCCACGGTCCACGGTCCATGGTCCACGGTCTATGGTCCGATTTCATATTTTGGCTCCTGTAATCACCTGCTGGGCCTGATATTTTCCCTGTTTGTCGGCATAGGATGTGGCACAAATTTCATCCGATTCCAAAAAGAGGAGTTGGCCTATTCCCTCCTCCGCATAAACCAGAGCAGGGATGGAATTATTATTGGTAATAGAAATCGTTGCGAAACCTTCCCATTCCGGTTCAAAAGGGGTGACGTTAATGGAAATACCGCAACGGGCGTAAGTCGATTTACCATAACAGATGGTTAGAATGTTGCGCGGAATCCGGAAATATTCCAGAGAACGTCCCAACACAAAACTGTTCGGAGGGATGGTGCAGGTCATTCCCTGAAAATCTTCAAAATCAAGAACCGAGAATTTTTTTGGATCTATTATAGGGACTCGCGTCGCCCCCTCCACCGGCAAAGCCGGCGGAGCCTCCCCCTCTCGCCCGCTTTGCGGGCTAGGAGCTCGGTGGATTTTGAAAGCGGTGCTTAAACGAAAATCGTAACCATAGGAGGAAAGTCCGAAGGATATTCCCTTTCGGACCTGTTTGGGAGAAAAGGGTTCAATCATCTTTTTTTCTTCGGACATTTTATGAATCCATAAATCGGATTTGATTGGCATAGGGGTGATCTGCTATCAAAGGAGTTATGAAATTGCAACAGATCGTTCGATCGCAGATCGTTCGGCGGATTTTTTTGCCGAGTCTCGTCACGTTGGGAATTATCTGGCTTCTTTTTTTACATTCTTCTCTAACGCTTCCGGAGATAGACCTTTTAAAAATTGAAAATCCCACAATGACTGCTTTTATGCAGAGGTACGATGGCAAAGCTCCGTTGCAATACCGGTTTGTCCCGTATCCCGAAATTTCTTCCTATTTGAAGAGGGCCGTTGTGATTGCCGAAGATTCCAGTTTTTTTGAACATTCCGGTTTTGATTGGAAAGCAATCCAGAAAGCCGCCGAAAAAAATTGGGAAGAAAAGGAATTTGTGCGCGGAGGAAGTACCATCACCCAGCAACTCGCCAAAAATCTCTATCTAAGTCCTTCCAAAAATCCCTTTCGAAAATTGAAAGAGATCATCATCACACTTGAATTGGAGAGGAAACTTTCGAAACAAAGAATTTTGGAACTCTATCTTAATGTGGTGGAATGGGGAGAAGGAATTTACGGAGCCGAAGCCGCCGCGCAATATTATTTTAATACGAAAGCCTCAAATCTTTCCCCTTATCAAGCGTGCTGGCTCGCGGCCATTCTGCCCAAACCACGCTATTTTCAAACACACCACAACGGTCCCTTTATTCAGCGCAAAACGGCGATGATTCTTGGAAGAATGGGGATATAAAAAAGAGAAGGCCTGCTAAATATCGCGATCTTTAACTGCGGAACGATTGTTTAAGACTTTCGACTCAAAAAAAGCCGGCCCAAAAATCCTCCTGTAGCCGAGGCATTGAGATAAAGTGCCGGCAACCAAAAGGGAATTCCGAAAAAGTCGGGAGTTGTATAATGATATTGCCCAATCCATCCCAAAGAACTTTCAACGGTGCATCCAATGATGGCTGTAATCAGGGCAAGGACGATGCTCACAAGAGTTCTGTCGAAAAGACCCCATGAAATCAGATAAAAAATAAAAAGAATGAAAGCGTTAATTTGGCTGAGCATAGGCAACGTGGCGGTAATTAAATAAGATAGAACGAAAAAAACAAAACTTCCCAAAAATGCCGTGGGAGGACTTCCGGGCATGGGATGCAGTTTGTAATGAGAAACGCCGATTAAAAGAGTTGCCGCGCCAAAAATCAACGGAACCCACCACGCCTGCCCCATGAAAAACGGATGAGTATAGTAGGCAATGCCTACGGCAACATGCAAAGCATCCAGCAAAGTCCCCATGATGCAACCGCATAAAAAAAGAAAAAACAGTGATTTTATTTTCATAATTATTTGCGTATTTTTTACCGACATTCGAACGGAATGTCAAAATTTTTCCCTTTGAAAAATTTTTTACGCCGTGGGATAAATAGAAAGCAGTAAATACTGACTATGGACAATAGACCATAGACTAAAAACTTAATTAAGAAAGGAACTGGTCCATAGTCCATGGTCCATAGTCCTTTCCAGGAGGGTTATGTACACTTTACCCGCATTACCTTTTGGTTATGGCGATTTAGAACCCTATATTGACGCCAAGACCATGGAAATTCATTACAGCAAACATCATCAAATATATGTGGATAAGTTGAACAAGGCTCTCGAGAAATATCCCGATTTAACCAAACAGCCCGTTGAAAAATTATTGAGGAATTTGGAGACTCTTCCGGAAGACGTTCGAACTGCGGTGAGAAACCACGGAGGGGGTCATGCCAATCATTCCCTCTTCTGGACTGTTTTGGGTAAAAATTTTGAAGGATCGGTCGGCAAATTGCCGTCCGGAAAATTAGCTGAAGCGATTACCAAGTGTTGCAAGAGTGTTGAAACATTCAAGGAGCAATTCTACGCCGCCGCCGCCAATCAGTTTGGTTCAGGCTGGGCTTGGTTAGTGGTCAACCCCAACAAATCATTGGAGATCATGGCAACATCCAATCAGGATTCACCTTTGATTAACGGTAAAACTCCTATTCTGACCCTCGATGTATGGGAACACGCGTATTATTTAAAGTATCAAAACCGTCGGCCAGAATACATCGCCGCTTTTTGGAATGTAATCAATTGGCCGGAGGTCGAGCGGCGTTTCGCTGAAGCTACTAAATAAGATGATTTTAAAGACTTGTCATTCTGAAAAGACTTGTCATCTGAAAAGACTTGTCATCCTGAACGAAGTGAAGGATCTGCTTGCTAATAAAGTGGATTCTTCGCTTCGCTCAGAATGACAAATTGTGGTTTTTAGAGGTACCCTCTATTATTTCGGCGATATTTTGAACGAGCCGAAGTTAATGCCCAAGTTCCAGCCTTTTCCCGTTCCCGAAATGGCGAGGGAAACGTCCCCTTTCCACATGGCGTGAACATCTCCGGAGGCTGAAACGCCGGCATGCGCCTCTGATTCTGCATATCCACCGAAGAGATCCTGAATATCATTCACCTTGGAAAAAGTGCCAACGCCATCCAAAATTTTACTTTTGCCGAATGTGATGCCTCCGCCATGAGTCCGTATTCTCACGGACGCACTCTGTCCATTGTCGCAAGTAATCGTGCCATCCCCTTTCCCTGATTTATAAAAGACAGACCAACTGTTCAGCGTGAAATTCATATGACACTTCGTTGATGTTTTTTCTTCCGCCATCACCGGAAACAGAAAAGAAAAACCAAGCAGGCCGGATAAAACACAAAAATAATTTATTTTCATAAAACCTCCGTTGTTATTTTTTTGAACGGACATCAAAAAGTCAAAACACGATCTGAATCTCGGACTAGCTCATAAAGATCCTTCATCGTTGAGAGCGGACACAATTCAGACCCGGTTTTTTCGCGGAGTTTAAGACAGGTTCCGCAAGCCAGAATTTGCCCGCCGCTCTCAAGGAAGGCTTTCATTTGTTCCGTAATTTTGAATTGTTCGGTATTCAGAGATTCTACTTCAACTCCTCTGGCCAACAAAAAAACTTTGGCCGTGTCTCTTTCTTTGATGGCAAAGTTCGCCAGTCGAAAAGCGTTCCAGACAATTTCCGGATCACCGGAATGAATAACAAAAGCCAATTTCATATTGCTACCTCCTTGTTCATATAAAGGGAGTGGTGGAAAATGCTGAAATTTTCAAATTGTCATTCTGAGCCCTTCGCTTTGTCATTCTGAGCGAAGCGAAGAATCTGTTCGGGCTCAGGATAAACTCCGCGAAGAATCCAATATTATCAAGTAGATCCTTC
>JACRBV010000010.1 GCA_016213065.1 Deltaproteobacteria bacterium | reverse complement strand
GCTGGGCTCCGGCGACATGCTTTTCATACCACCCGCCGCTTCAACTCTGATGCGCATTCACGGCGCTTACGTCACGGAAGCAGAAATCGCCCGCATTGTTTCACATCTGAAAAATCAGGGCACACCCACTTATGACACCAGCGTGTTAGAAGTCCCCGCGGATGATGCAAAAGAACCCGATGCGTTTGATGAAGAAGATACGCTTCTCTATGATCAGGCTGTCCGTCTTGTTGCCGAAACCCACCAAGCCTCTATTTCAATGATTCAGCGGCGTTTAAGAATTGGTTACAATCGCGCCGCACGCATGATTGAAAAAATGGAAGCCGAAGGCGTGGTAGGTCCCGCCGACGGCGCCAAGCCGCGTGAAGTTTTTACTACAGGGACTATGGACCATGGACCACGGACAATGGACTAAAAACGAGAAGATAATGAAGTCCATAGTCTATGGTCTATGGTCCATGGTCCTGCTTATTTCCCCGCTCATGGCCGATGCCTCACAAGTTTCTAAAGTAAGCGAGCAAAGCGAGCGAGAGGGGGAGGCTCCGCCGGCTTTGCCGGTGGAGGGGGCTTTGCTTGCCCCTAAAATAGAAGAAACCTATCAAAACACAAACACCCTTCAGGCGGAATTCACACAAAGTACTTATGTCCCTCTTTTGGAAAAAACAATCACAAGACCGGGCCGTCTTTTTTATCAAAAAGGCGGGAAGTTGCGCATTGAATATGCCGGCGGCGGTCAAGACCCGGCTTTGCCGGGTCGCGAAGCAAACTCGAAGAGTTTGCGGAGTACCAATAGAATGACTCATTACATCAGCGACGGGAAAACATTGTGGGTGTTCGATCCGCAATCCAAAGAAAAACAAAGCTATCTTCTAAAAGATTCTGGACTTCCCGAAGAAGCACTCAAATTTTTGACGGAGTTGGGAAACCTGACCACTTATTTTAATGTCACAGAGAAAAAAGAAAAATTGATTTTAAAACCGAAAAAAAAATCAACCTACAGTTCCCTCGATTGCCTCTTTGAAAAAAATAATTACCTCACCGACCTCACCATCCACAGTCACTCAGGCAACACATCCCAATACCGTTTCTTCAACATAAAACCCGGAATAAAATTCCCCGCCAAATTATTCACGCTTTAAAAAGAACGGTTGACTATCAGTAACCAACTTTTGATTTCTATTGTAGGGGCTTGCGTCGCCCCCTCCAACGGCAAAGCCGTTGGAGCCTCCCCCTCACGTTCGCTCTGCTCACTCGATGCGCGACGACATCATTATTTGAGCATGTCTTATCTGTTTCATGATTGAAAGCTGATCGCTGATAGCTGATGGCTGACTGCTTTTTTATGTGACTAGGGCTAGTTGGGCTAAATGGACTAAGTGGTCGTTGATGCGTCTTAGATTTCCCAAAACATCGAGGTGGATGGAGCTGGTTTCGAAAGCTTCGGGGCTTCCCGCGTGAAGGCGCTGAATATGCGCCTGGCGCAGTTGCTGTTCCATTGCGTTGAAATGTTCTCCCTGCCGGACCACTTTGCGAAGTAGTTCTTCATCGGGAGAGGCAAAAACAGAAATCACAAGACTGAAATTTTCCAATCCCATTTGATGAAGTTTTTGAATATCAATCCAACCTTCCTGAGAAAAACTGCGTTTTGTTGACAGTTTTTTTTCTGCCAATCTTGACAGTTCTTTTGAAATCACATCTCCAACACCCTCCAAATCGGACGTAATGGAAAGCAGGTTCATCTGCTGGGTTGCTTGCAGATCGGTCAAACTTTCGCGGGCAATCTTGGCAAGATAGAATCGAACCTCACGATCCAGCAAATCAATTTTGTCGTCTCTCTCTTCAATTTCTCTCAAAACACGATCCGAATCAAAACCCACATCAAACATTTTCAGGCAGTCATGATACAAATCGTAGGTCATGTTCGCAATCCGCAAAATTTCTCGTTTGGCCTGCGCAAAAGCAAGTGGGGGTGTTTCCAAAGCGGTTTCCTCCAGATATTTCGGCCCAAATTGTTCTTCTCTTTTTCCCTCCACCAAAAATCTTGAAACAACCCAAACCCCAAACGGAACAAAAGGCAAAAAGAAACACGCGAGTGCAACATTAAAAAGCAGGTGAACAATCGCAATTTGTCCGGCGACATCCGGGTGAATAAAAGGAACCCAATGGGTAACCCAAAGTGAAATTTTTTCGATCCACACCGCGATGTGGGGAATGAAGGGCATCGCCAAAGCAACTCCCACAATTTTTACAAACAAATGGGCCATCGCGACTCTTCGTCCATTTGTGTTGCTGGTCAGTGAAGCCAAAATGGGACTACAGCAGGTTCCGATATTGGCGCCCAGTACAACGGGAATTGCGGACGGTAGCGTGACAGCCCCTGCAAGAGCCAACGCAATGACCATACCAATGGTTGCGGCAGAAGTTTGGACCAAAGCGGTAAAAAGAATCGACAAAATAAGCATCGCGATGGGATGCGTACTCAACAAGGTAAAAATAAATTGGGCATTTGGGTCAACAGCAAGAGGGTTGGCCGTTTGGGTAATCAAATGCATTCCATAAAATAACATTCCGAAACTAAACAAAATGCGCCCCGTGTAACGCATCTGTTTTGAACCACGCGCAATGGATTCCAATCCAAAACCAAACACAACCAACAGCAAAGCATAATCGGCGACTTCTTTGATTGATAATAAAATGACAACAACGGTGGTCCCGATATCCGCTCCCAAAATAACGCCAAAGGCTTGGGGCAAAGTTAGCAAACCGGTTGCGGCCAAACTAATCAGCATTAAAATGGTGGCGGTGGAACTTTGCAAACTCACGGTGATCAGTGTCCCAAGCCCCACAGCCACAATCCGGTTATTGGTTAAACGGGTAATGAAGGAGCGCAAGCGATCCCCTGCCAACAACTGCAAGGCATTGCGCGCGCTGGAGAGACCAAAAAAGAAAAACGAAAGTCCCCCTAAAAATAGAATTCCACTGAATTCAGTCATATTGAGTTTTTGTTAAGCCACCTGAGCTTCGGGTTGTTTGCTTGCGGTCTCCTCATTGAGACGAACCGAAACAACCTTGGAAACACCCGCCTCTTCCATGGTGATGCCATAGAGGCAATCGGCTTTTTCCATGGTGCGTTTATTGTGGGTGATGACAATGAATTGGGATTGAGAGGTCATTTCACGGACCATATCATTAAAGCGCGTGATATTGGCATCATCCAGAGGAGCATCCACTTCATCCAGCAGACAGAACGGAGAAGGTTTGATCAGGAAGATGGAAAAAATAAGGGCCACTGCGGTCAAAGCCTTTTCACCACCGGACAAGAGAGTAATGGATTGCAATTTTTTTCCGGGAGGTTGCGCCACAATCTCAACACCGGCTTCCATCAAATTTTCTTCATCCATCAAAATCAGTTTGGCTCTTCCTCCCTTGAATAAACGGGGAAAGATCTCCTGAAATTTTTCGTTTATGGATTCAAAAGTTTTTAAGAACCGTTCACGACTGACACGGTTAATTTTTTGAATGGCCCGTTTCAAAGCTTCAAGAGATTGCACAAGGTCTTCCTGCTGTTTCGACAAAAATTCATGACGATTTTTGAGTTCGTCATATTCTTCAATCGCTCCTACATGCACACTACCCAGCTTTTCCAGCCGGTCCCGAAGATCATTGATAATGCAACCTTCTTCTTCCATGTTCCACTCTTCTGTCAAAGCCGTTTGTGGAACATAATGGGAAATCTCGATTT
>JACRBV010000009.1 GCA_016213065.1 Deltaproteobacteria bacterium | reverse complement strand
CCTCATTACACCGAAGCCATTTTGAATTTGGCCGTTCTCTATAACGATTTGGGGCGCTATCCAGAGGCAAAAAAACTTTACACGAATCTTCACAAAAAAGGGACGCAAACAACGCAGGATATTGAACCCGTGTTAAGAGGAAAACTTTCTAATCTTCACGCCGATGTTGGCGACACCTACCACTCCATCGGACTTTATAAAAACGCCATTGAAGAATATAAAAAAGCCCTCAAATTAAATCCGGCCTACGTCGACATCCGAACCAAGATGGCCATTGCTTTGCGGGAAGAGGGAGATTTTGAAAATTCTCTGAAAGAATTGAAACAGGTTATCAAAGAAGACCCACGCTACATCACAGCCCACATCCAGTTGGGGATCACCTGCTATTCCGCCGGCAAATTGAGTGACGCCAAAAAAGAATGGCAGACCGCCCTGAAACAAGATTCCAAAAACGAAAGTGCGAAGATGTATTTACGGTTGTGTGAGAAGTGATTAGAGCATATCTCATAAACCGTTTTACGGACTTGTCATTCTGAGGTGTCAGCCGAAGAATCTACTTTGTTATCAAGAAGATCCTTCACGGAGTTTACCCTGAGCACGAGCAGATTCTTCGCTCCGCTCAGAATGACAATAATGGCGAAGG
Organism: Deltaproteobacteria bacterium; assembly: GCA_016213065.1. NCBI lineage: Bacteria > Pseudomonadati > Myxococcota > Myxococcia > Deltaproteobacteria bacterium. The sequence goes on along the minus strand of JACRBV010000009.1, from coordinate 8,996 downwards.
GTTCAGGATGACATCCATTTATGAGATATCCTCTACAGTAACTCTTCTAATCTCTTGAAAACTTTTGGAAGGTTGGCAATCTCCGGTCCACCGCCTTGGGCCATGTCGGGCCTGCCGCCGCCGGTGCCTCCCACAAGGGGAGCCAGTTGCTTCATCAGATTTCCTGCGGAATATTTTTTGGTGAGGTCGGGGGTGATCATGATAATCAAAGCCACTTTGCCGCCGGTGTCAGCGCCCAGCGCCACAATGCCGCTTCCCATTTTTTGTTTGTAGGCATCGGCTACCTCTCGCAGTTCCCCGGCGTCGGCCACCAAAACTTGTACCGCCAACACTTTCACACCGTGAATTTCTTTTATTTTTTTTAACAGATCATCCGCATTCTTTAAAGCGGCCTGCATACGTTTTGATTTTTCCTCTTTTTCTTTTTGTCTCTGTTTCTCTGTTTCTATGCCTCTCTGATTCTCTTCTTTCAAAAGGAATTCCCTTCCCCGAACAAATTCCTGCGCGGCGAATCCGGACACAGCTTCAATCCGGCGCACGCCATTCGCTACGGATCTTTCTTTGACGATCTTGATAAGACCTATTTCTCCGGTGGATGCCGTATGCGTCCCACCACAAAGCTCGATGGAAAAATCGGGGATTTGAATCAGGCGAACCACATCACCATATTTTTCGCCAAAAAAAGCGAGTGCCCCTTTTGCAATCGCCTCTTTATAAGGAAGCACTTCCACTTTGACGGGAATATTTTTGCTGATCACTTTGTTGACGAGATCTTCGATGTCCGCCAACTGCTTGTCTGTGATGGCTTCAAAATGCGAAAAGTCGAAGCGCAAATATTGGTCGTCCAGATAAGAGCCAGCCTGTTTAACGTGTCCCCCCAGAATCTGGCGAAGTGCCGCGTGCAAAAGATGAGTCGCCGTGTGATTACAACGGATTTTTTGCCGCCGCTCACGATCAATTTCCAAATTCACGCGATCCTTGACGGAGATCTCCCCCTCCACCACTTTCACATCGTGCACAAAAAGATCTGGAAACGGTTTTTGTGTATCCAAAATTTCGAGTTCGATATCTTCCGTCAATCCAATACCTGTATCCCCCACCTGTCCGCCACCCTCGGCATAAAAGGGAGTGCGGTTCACAATCAACTGGATGCGCTCTCCTTTTTTTGCATACTCAATTTTTTTTCCCTCTTTCAAAAGACCTAAAATTTCCCCGATATCCGATTCCTTTTCATAACCCACAAATTCCGTTTTCAGTCCACCCAACCTTAATGTTTGATACACGGGCTCCACCTTGAAGGAGCCGGAACCTTTCCATGCCTTGCGCGCCCGTTCGCGCTGTTTTTGCATCGCCTCTTCAAAACCTTTTTCGTCAAGATCGATTTTTTTTTCGCGGGCAATCAATTCAGTCAAATCTTTTGGGAAACCGTAGGTGTCATACAATTTGAAAACAATTTCTCCGGGAACTATCGATTGTTTTGCTTTTTGAAGCTGTTTAAATTCTTCCTCCAAAATGTTTAAGCCCCGATCCAGTGTCTCCAAGAACCGTTCCTCTTCATTTGTTAAAACTTTTACGACGATTTCTTTGTGTTGTAATAGCTCCGGATAAGCGCTTCCCATCTCTTTCATGACGGTTTCTGCAACAGCCGCAAAGAAAGGTTTATGCATTCCGAGTTTGCGTCCGTAACGAATAGCCCGTCGCAAAATGCGGCGCAGTACATAATCGCGGCCTTCGTTAGAGGGCAAAAGTCCGTCGGCAATCAGAAAAGAAGCGGCGCGAACGTGATCGGCAATCACACGCATCGCAACCGCATTTTCTTGGCTTGCATCGTGTTTTTGTTTGGTCACTCTTTCAATCGACTCAATGATGGGTGTAAAGAGATCCGTCTCCCAATTATTTTTCTTTCCCTGCAATACGCAGGCTAGACGTTCCAACCCCATACCGGTGTCGACAGAAGGTTTTGGCAACGGGGTCATCACGCCATCAGCGCCGCGATTGAACTGCATGAAAACCAGATTCCAAATCTCCATGAAGCGATCGCTTTCCAAATCTTTTTTCGTGATTTTCCCGGATCCAAAATCCCACAAAATTTCAGAACAAGGTCCGCAAGGCCCTGTATCTCCCATCGACCAAAAATTATCTTTTTCACCAAGACGGAAGATCTGATCTTTGGAAACATGCTTCAGCCAGAGTTTTCCCGCGTCGTCATCTTTTTCGTAAACGGTGATGATGAGTTTCTCTTTGGGGAGTTTCAATGTCTTCGTCAAAAATTCCCACGCAAAGGCAATCGCTTCCTCCTTGAAATAATCACCGAAGGAAAAGTTGCCGAGCATTTCAAAAAAAGTGTGATGCCGCGGCGTGTGGCCAACATTTTCCAAATCATTGTGCTTGCCGGAAACGCGCATGCACTTTTGGGAAGTAGTCGCACGCGTGGTGGCGCGTTTTTCCGCGCCCAAAAAAACGTCTTTGAACTGAACCATACCGGCGTTGGTGAAATAAAGGGTGAGATCGCCAAACGGAATAAGAGAAGAGCTGGCCACACGAGTGTGACCCGCCTTCTCAAAAAATTTCAGGAATATCTCGCGAATTTCAGAGGCGCGCATGGCGGCCGGATTTATACACGATCTCGCAAGTGTGACAAGAACCTAAACAATCCTTGATTTTTCTTACGATTTAGTTACCATCATACTGGTTAGTATTGGCGTATAAGCAACCGTTATGATGGAGGACTTAAACATGCTTCCTGTCCTTGAAAAATGGAATTTTTGGGCAAAACCAAACAACAAGGCCGGCATCAGACGCCAAATCACCGCCAACATTTCAAAATTCATAAAAAACAAACAAGTCATCTCTTTGACCGGCATCAGACGATCCGGAAAATCCACAATCATGTATCAGATCATGGATGAGCTTGTGAAAGGAGGTGAGGATCCAAAAAATATTCTTTATGTCAATTTTGAAGACCCTTTTTTTGCAAAAACCGGCGATTTGAAAATGCTGGACGCCGTTTATCAAACCTATCGCGAAAACATCAATCCGGACCGCCATCCCTATCTGTTTTTGGACGAAATACAAAACATCGAGCAATGGGAGCGCTGGGTGAGAACAAAAAACGAGCTTGGTGAAGCCAAGATATTCATCACCGGATCTTCCGCCAAACTTTTGAGTTCCGAGGTGGCTTCGGCTCTCACGGGAAGAAATATCAATTTCAAGATTTGGCCGTTATCCTTTCGTGAATTTCTAATCTTCAACGGATTGGAAGTTGGGGAAGATTCGCTCGCAATCCTGTCGAAAAAAACAAAGATAAGGTCCCTGTTAAAAAAATATCTCAAATGGGGAGGGTTTCCCGAAACGACGATGGAAAAAGACGACGAAAAAAAAGAAATTATTCTCAAACAATACTTTGAGGACATCCTTTTCAGAGATATCGTTCAAAGACACGAAATCAGGGACGTTCACAGGCTCAAAGCTCTTGCCGTAACTTATCTCACCAACATATCAAGTTTGAGTAGCTACAATAATCTCAAAAAAACGCTTGGCGCACCGCTGGATGTTATCGCCAATTATACTTCTTATCTTTCGGAGTCGTTTCTGATTTCAGAAATGCCGAGGTTTTCATTCAAACTCAAAGAACAACAGGTATCTCCCAAAAAAGTGTATTGCACCGACGGCGGAATGAGAAATTGTATCGCATTCAGATTTATGGAGGACATCGCGAAGCTTGCCGAGAACAGCGTTTATAATTTTCTTTCCATGTCAGGCAATGAAATCTACTATCACAAGGGCAGACAGGAAACGGATTTCGTCATTAAAGAGGGAATGAAAATCAGCGAGGTGATACAGGTTTCCTACACATCGAATACTCTCCCCCCAAGAGAAATTTCCGCTATTGAAGAAGCCTCACAGTTTTACGGACTGAAAAAAGCCGTCATCGTAACCGACGATATCGAAAAAGAAATCAAAACGGACCGCTTTGGCTTAAACCTCGTGCCACTGTGGAAATATCTGCTAAAGTGACGGCAGAAAATCTCTCGCGCGCTATGCTTTTTTTGCAGGCGCCGGCTCCACTTTTGCCAAACCGAATTTGGCGAAGACGGCTTTTTCTACATCTTTCATTAATTTTCCGTTTTGTTTTAAAGTGAGCACGGCATTTTCACGGCCTTGTCCGATTTTTTCACCGTTGAAGGCAAACCACGCGCCCGATTTTTCGACGACGTCTCTTTCGGTTGCCAAATCAAGCAAATCTCCTTCGCGTGAAATGCCCTGACCAAACAGAATATCAAACTCGGCTTGTTTGAACGGCGGTGCCACTTTGTTTTTCACCACTTTCACGCGGGTGCGCGAACCAATCACCTCGTCCCCGTTTTTGATCGCGGCAATACGGCGGATATCCAAACGGACGGACGAATAAAATTTCAACGCGTTTCCACCTGTTGTGGTTTCGGGATTGCCGAACATCACACCGATCTTCATGCGGATTTGGTTGATGAAAATGAGAAGGGTTTTTGATTTGTGAACGGTGCCGGTCAGCTTGCGCAAGGCCTGACTCATCAAACGAGCCTGAGCCCCCATCACCGCATCCCCCATTTCTCCTTCGAGTTCGGCCCTTGGAACAAGAGCGGCAACCGAGTCCACCACTAACACATCCACCGCTCCGGAACGAACCAAAGTTTCAGTAATTTCAAGGGCTTGTTCACCGGTGTCGGGTTGGGAAATCAAGAGATCTTCGATTTTGACACCCAACTTTTTGGCATAATCAATATCCATGGCGTGTTCAGCATCGACATAAGCAACAATGCCGCCTTTTTTCTGAGCCTCGGCAATTACCTGAAGACAGAGTGTGGTTTTGCCGGAAGATTCCGGACCAAAAACTTCGACCACGCGCCCGCGTGGAAGACCACCAACCCCGATCGCCATGTCCAGAGACAAAGACCCGGTGGAAATCACATCGACCGGTTGGACTTTCTGATTTTTGTCGAGACGCATGATGGAACCTTTTCCAAATTGTTTTTCGATACTCGCTAATGCAAGACTGATCGCTTTTTCCCGCTCACTTACTGTATCGACATTTTGGTTTTTTGTATTCTGATTCGGTTGCATAGAAACTCCTTTGTTATGAGCTGTCAGCAATCAGCTTTCAGCCTTCAGCTCTTTGAAGTCTTGGCTGATGGCTGATCGCTGACCGCTGACTGCTGAAATTTAAATTCTCTGATTGCTGTATAAATGGCCCCCTCTTTTGTCAACTGGCTTTTATATAACATTTTTTTCTGAGCCACCGGAGAGCGGTGGCCGTTACGATTTTTTTGAATGGGATGCGCCCTCCGGCAAAGCAAAAATGTTTTACTTCTGTTTTTGCGGCAGTTGCCAAGGCAATATAAACGGTGCCGACCGGTTTCTCTTTCGTTCCGCCGGTTGGACCGGCAATGCCGGTGACGGCAAGAGCGCGGGTTGTTTTGAAGTGCTTGCGCATGCCTTCCGCCATCTCTTTCGCTACCTCACCACTCACGGCACCAAATTTTTTCAATGTGTTTTTGGAAACGCCCAGCAGACGGATCTTTGCTTCATTACTATAGGCCACAATCCCGCATTTAAAATATTTCGAAGCACCAGCAACATCCGTGATCGCATTAGCAATAGCCCCACCGGTGCAGGACTCCGCAACACTCCATGTCTCTTTTCTTTTTGCTTTCATATCTACCCAGCGAGCAGAGCAAAAACAACGAACGGAACGAGAATACAGAAGAGGATACTCACAAAGCCGGCGACAATCCCCGCCACGACATCATCTATGACAATGCCAAAACCGCCATGCCACCGCCTCTCAGCCCAACCGACCGGTCCCCATTTTGCCGCATCAAAAATTCGGAAGAAGACGAAAGAGAAAAGGAGGAACCACCAAAACCCCTCCACGGGTTTCCAGAATCCAAGATAACGGACAATTCCGGCGGCCCATAGAAATCCGGCGACTTCGTCGATCACAATTTGTGATGGGTCTGCCGGTTTTTTTGCATCTTGCAAGAGGGGCAATGCGGCATTCGCCACGACGATTGCGAAGATTGTAAAAAGAAGCGTCACTAAAAAATAAAGGGACCACTCAAGACGGGAAAGTCCCAAAAAAAGGGGAATGCCGACGAGCGTTCCCAATGTGCCCGATAAAATGGGCGCATACCCAAGACCAAATACCGTCGCTAAAATTTTGATAAACACTTTTTTCATAATATCAAATTATCAAAGAGCGAAAACGTTACAAGGAGAGAAAGCAAAAAGTGATCCACCATGGAAATCTTTCTATTTTCTTTTGAGGGTTTGGAAGCGGCGGAAATGAATCGAGAGATGACGAAAATGAAGCGGTTTATTGAACGTCAAAATGGAGTATCTTTTCACCCTTACCTTTGTTAGTGAAAGTCATGGCCAAACCTCGCACAATCTATACCTGCCAAAACTGCGGGGCCCAATCGCCAAAATGGCTGGGGAAATGTCTCGATTGCAATGCGTGGAATACTTACGTTGAAGAAAATTATACCGCTCCGACGAATCAGAGCCGCTTGCCGTTGATCGACTTAAAAAAAACCACCCCACAACTTTTAAATGAAATTAGTGCTGAAGAAGGAAATCATATTCCGATTGGCATCGCGGAACTTGATCGCGTGCTGGGAGGAGGCTATGTGCCCGGCTCTGCCATCCTGATAGGCGGCGATCCCGGCATTGGCAAATCAACGCTTCTTTTGCAAACCCTTGGCAACCTTGCCAAACTTGGGAAAAAAGTTTTGTATGTTTCGGGAGAAGAATCAGCCACCCAGATTAAAGGACGCGCGGACAGACTCGCTGTTACGGAAAAAAATCTCTGGATCGTTACAGAAAATAATTTGGAACAACTTCTCGTCATTCTCAAAACTCAAAAACCTGATCTTTTGGCGATTGATTCGGTACAAACCATTTATTCCAACAATTTATCTTCAGCGCCGGGAACCGTAAGTCAGGTGCGTGAAAGCACGGGGCAACTAATCACGCTTGCCAAGGCAACCGGAATGACCTGTATTCTGGTGGGACACGTCACCAAAGAAGGTTCGCTGGCGGGACCCAAAACATTGGAGCACATGGTTGATTGCGTGCTCTATTTTGAAAGTGATCAGGGCCACGCCTTTCGTATTTTGCGCGCTGTGAAAAATCGCTACGGCGCCACCAACGAAATCGGCATTTTTGAAATGACGAGCAAAGGTTTCAAGGAAGTGGGAAATCCCTCGCATCTTTTTTTATCCGAGCGCGGAAAAAATGTCGCGGGCTCTGTAGTAGTGGCCTCGCTTGAAGGCACACGCCCGCTTCTTTTGGAAATTCAGGCCCTTGTTTCAAAATCGGGCTTCGCAAACCCAAGGCGGACGGCGATTGGCGTGGATAGCGGGCGCATGGCCTTGCTTGTGGCTGTCCTTGAAAAAATCGTCGGGCTTTCTCTTTTCGATCAGGATATTTTTATCAATGTGGCCGGAGGACTTAAAGTCACCGAACCGGCCCTTGATTTGGGAATCAGCACCGCCATTTTTTCGAGTTTTCGCAATATCCCACTTGATCCCCAAACCGTTTTGATCGGAGAAGTGGGACTCACCGGAGAAGTCCGCGCCGTAAGCCGCATGGATGCCAGACTCAAAGAAGTTTCCAAACTCGGGTTTACCCAAGCCTTCATTCCTCAAAGCAACGCACAAAAAAATGGAGTGGAAGGTTTGAAAATCAATGGTATAAAAACCATCGAAGAGTGCTTTCACACATTATTTTAAGGAAGTGGTGAAAAAGTTGTGTGAGGGGTTTCGGGGCCGCGGTTCCCGACGGGTCGTCCCGTCGGGCCCGCTTATCGCTCGGCAATTTTGGCTTTATACCCCGTTTGTTAAAATTGCCTGCGCGAAACCCCGAAACCCCTCACACAACTTTTTCACCACACATATTATTTTAGTTTTTATTGTCCATGGTCCATAGTCCATGGTCCGCTTTTATGGAATTTCTTTCAGCCCTTTCGGGCAATATCATTTATGCCCTCATTTTTTTCGCTCTCTGTTTGTGCGGGCTTGGCATTCCTCTGCCTGAAGAACTGACTCTCGTCACCGCCGGTTACTTAAGTTACGAAGGAGAGGTTGATCTTTTCAAAATGTGGGTGCTCTGCATTGTGGCCATTACTTTTGGGGACAGTCTGCTTTTTTTCATCGGGCGTAAGTGGGGAAGGAAATTGGCAAACCATCCCAAAATTGCAAAATTTTGGCATTTGGAAAGACAAGAAAAGGTCAAAACTTATTTCAAAAAGGCGGGCATCCGAACCATTTTCATTGTGCGCTTTTTGTCCGGTTTAAGAGGGCCTGTTCACGTTCTGGCGGGCTCTTCCGGTTTCCCCTTCTTGAAATATCTAATCACCAATTTTTGTGCCATCATCATACATGTGACGGTTGTTGCGGGACTCGGCTACGTTTTTGGCAACCACATTGATGTGGTCCGGCATAATGTGGAAACCGTCAAACATGTGATCATTCTTCTTCTCATCTTGGCCGGAATTCTTTTGTTTATCAAATACAGTTACTCCAGAAGAAAATTGCCGGCCAAATTATCCAAATCTTAGGGAAATCTTCCATTGAGTTTCCAACTGTTTTGGACAACAGCCTATGTTATTGCTGAGATCCTTCAGTGGCTACTGTTGCCTCGGTTAAGTTTTTGTTTACCTTATTTTTAAAATCGATGATTCCGGAACCTGTTGAAGCGGATTCCTTACATTTTTTGGCTATCTCCGACATGAAAGGAGTTCCCTCGGCTTTATCGGCAACAACATTGCCTTGTCCATCCTTTACGGTGCATGCGTCAATCTCATTTTTAGTTGAAATGTAATCCCTCAGTTTCACCCTTCCACCGAATAGTCAGATAGGGTCCATCCTTAAAAAAGGCATGTGAAGTTTTTCGCCATTCTATTTTCAACCGGTGATTCGGGATTTGTTCGATGTTTTATTAAAAAAGTCTTGTCTTTT
>JACRBV010000008.1 GCA_016213065.1 Deltaproteobacteria bacterium | reverse complement strand
GTTGTTGCCCGCAAACCCGCAATCCTCACATACCATTAAAGGTATGCTCCGGTTGCGGGTTTGCTCAGCCATAGCATCTGGGCAGTTTTGGGAGGTTCCCAATTATCACGGTTTCTGGATTTGTCCTCATGAAATGGTTGTTCTTGGGTCTTTTTTGCCTTATAGGAGTCAAATGGTCCAGCAGACTTTTTTAGGATTTTGGGAAACCCTGCAAAAGCCTATTATCGGGCTTTCCCCGATGGATGGGGTGACGGATTCTGCCTGCCGTTATATCCTCGCCAAACATGCCAAACCCGATGTGATGTTCACGGAATTCGCCACGGTAGAAGGTCTCTTCCGCGCACCCGAAAAAATTTTGAAAGATTTTGAATATCACGAAATAGAACGCCCGATTGTTGCGCAAATTTACGGACATACTCCCGAAAATTTTTATCGCGTAGCACAGGTTGTTTGTGAACTGGGATTTGACGGGGTTGATATCAACATGGGGTGCCCCGCAAAATCTGTGGTTCAGTGTAACGCGGGAGGCAAGCTGATAACTTCTCCAAATCTTGCGCTCGAAATTATTCAAGCGGTGCGTCAGGGAATTGAAGACTGGGTTCAACAAGGGCGCTTGGAAGAAAATCAATTTCCACGCACTTTGCTGGAAATACTTCGTAAAATGAATAAAAAAAGATGTGGAGTTGAAAGTCCCGCGATAAAACAACGCATCCCCTACTCTGTAAAAACAAGAATTGGATATGATTCAGTGGTGATTGAAAAATGGGTGGGGACATTGTTGAAAGAATCGCCGGCCGCTATTTCCATTCATGGGCGTACTTTGAAACAGATGTATCGGGGAAAGGCAGATTGGGATGCAATTGCACGCGGAGCAAAAATTATCAAAGAAACGGAGACACTGGTTTTTGGAAATGGAGATATCTCTTCCGCGGAACAAGCAGAAAAACTTGTGGAAAATAATGGATTAGATGGCGCCTTGATTGGCAGAAGCGCCATTGGCAACCCATGGATCTTTTCTAAAACAAAAAACATGGAAACGAGAATTGATCGACAATGTCGGATTGAAACAGCGTTGGAGCATGCCCATTATTTTGGAGAAATGCGCGGAACAGATCATTTCAATTCACTGAACAAACACCTGATGGCCTACCTCAAAAATTTTCCCGACGCCGCAAAAATACGCGTGCAAGTGTTGGGCGCAAAAAATTTTGAAGACCTGATTTGCCGCCTGCAAGATCAGTTATAACCAAAGTCTCCTTGATGTGCTTCCTGTAAAAAAGCGGTTAGAAGATCGACCGTCGCTTGAAGATCTTTTTTGTGAGCCGCCTCCACAAAAATTTCATTTTATATCTCCTTTTCAGATTTTTTTTAAAACCATTTCTTCCGTTTGAAAAAATAGAGCATGCCGCCGGCGATGGCCAGCATGATGGCCCACAGAAGATAGTAAAAACCCTTCCAGTGGAATTCCGGCATGTATTCGAAATTCATTCCGTAAACGCCGACAATAAATGTCAGTGGCAGGAAAATCGTTGCGGCGATGGTGAGTCGTTGCATGACAAAATTAAGCTGGTGGGAAGATTCGGTCATTTTGATTGTCAGCATGGCGGCATAAACATCAAACACTGAGGCGGCATGGTCCCGGATACCATCCAACTCACGCAACAAGGTATTCATGTTGTCCAGCACCGCTTTAAAATAGGGTTTGGCACCGGGGCGAATAAAAGAGACATCTTTGCTTTCATATAATTCCTTCAAGATCTCGCGCTCCGGCAGGAGATTTTTGCGCATTACGGAAACCACTTTTTTAAATTCCAGTATTTTTTCGAGAATGCCGTCTTTTACATCCCTCAAAACCTTCTGTTCCATTTCATCAAGCGATTCCTGCCAGCCTGCCAAAGCAGGATTGTAATCCTGAATGGCCAGATTCAAAAGTCTGAAGAGAACATAACCGGTACCATGTGCCACCATCTCCTTGGGATGTTCATAAACTTTGTCGCACGCCGCCGCGAAAGTACGGGAAAGATTTCTTCCATGTATTGTCACAATGAAGCGCTCCGAAAAGAAGACCTCAAATTCTCTGCGTTCACACACCTCCGTTTTGAATTGGTAAAAAACACGATGAAGAACCAAAAAAGCATAACCTTCATAAAGACCCAGTTTTGGAATTTCCAGCTCGTCGCGAACCGCTTTAATGGCAAGGGGATGAAAATGGAACAACGTTTCAAGAAGACTCAACTCTTCTTCGATTGGCTCATCCATATCAACCCAGAGAGCGTGGGTTTTGTTCAGATAAACTTCTTTTAAACGAGCAACATCCTCTGTCTGGACAATTTCTCCTTCAGGCGACCAAAAAAGAATTTTAATCATGACTTAAAACCTGCTTTCGCTCGTGGGCTTTGAGTATTGCTTTACGAAGGCGAATGTTTTTCGGAGTCACTTCGACAAATTCGTCATCACGAATGAATTCGATGGCTCTTTCCAGCGTTACCGGCAAAACCGGAGTCAAAATAATATTTTCATCTTTACCGGCGGCCCGCATATTACTTAACTTTTTTTCCTTGCAGGGGTTTACATTCAAATCATTGTCACGATTGTGTTCACCGACAATCATTCCCTCAAAAACAGGAACGCCGGCGTCAATAAACAAAGTGCCGCGCGGTTCCAAGTGAAAAAGTCCGTAAGCGACTGTTTCTCCCTGCCGATCTGAAACAAGAGAACCCGTGACACGACTCTTAATGTCTCCACGATATTCTTCATAACCCTGCAAATAGGAATTCATGAGACCCGTTCCCTTGGTATCGGTCAAAAATTCATTGCGATAACCGATCAACCCGCGCGAGGGGATTGAAAATTCAAGGCGAATGCGGCCTGTGCCATGGTTGACCATGTTGACCATCTGCCCTTTTCTTTGCGAAAGTTTTTCGGTGACCACTCCCATGTAATCTTCGTTGCAATCGATAAAGAGATGTTCAATCGGTTCCAGTTTAACCCCGTTTTTTTCTTTGAAAATAATTTGAGGCCGGCCCACGCAGAGTTCAAAACCCTCTCGGCGCATTGTTTCGATCAAAATGGCCATTTGAAATTCGCCACGTCCCTTCACAACAAAATTTTCCGGTCCGTCCCCTTCTTCCAATTTAAGTGCGACGTTATGCAGTGTTTCTTTTTGCAGACGTTCCAAAATTTTTCGCGACTGGACAAATTTTCCTTCTTTGCCGGCAAACGGAGAGTTGTTGATCATGAATTGCATGGAAACCGTTGGTTCATCGACGTGAATTCTTTTCAGCGCTTTGGGTGCGGCAACGGTGCAGATCGTATCCCCAATTTCGACATCTTCAATTCCGGAAAGGATAATAATGTCTCCCGGCTCTACGGCATCCACTTCTTTGAATTGCAGTCCTTCATAAACCTGAATTTTGGAAACCTTCAGAGGGTTATTCTGATTTTCTTTGTTGATACAAAAAAGACTCTCATTTTTTTTTACATGCCCGTGAAAAATTCTGCCGATCGCTAAACGACCCAAATAATCGGAATAGGACAAATTGGAAACGAGCATCTGGAAAGGTTCCTTTGGGTCATAACTCGGAGGAGGAATTTTTTTGATAATTTCTGCGAAAAGAGGATCGAGAGAGTTCCCCCTTTCTTCCAATGTTTTTTGAGCGATTCCCTCACGACCGATGGCGTAGAGAATCGGGAAATCAATCTGATCTTCGGTGGCATCCAGATCGATAAACAAATCGTAAATTTCGTTTAAAACCTCTTTTGGACGTGCATCTTTGCGATCAATTTTATTGATGAGAACAATGATTTTAAGATTGCCTTCCAGCGCTTTTTTCAGAACAAATCGGGTTTGGGGAAGCGGTCCTTCTGCCGCGTCCACCAGAAGAATAACGCCATCCACCATATTCAAACCGCGTTCCACTTCGCCGCCAAAATCAGCGTGACCGGGTGTGTCGATAATATTGATTTTTATGCCCTTCCAAATGACGGCGCAATTTTTGGAGGCAATGGTAATTCCTCTTTCCCTCTCCAAATCCATGCTGTCCATCATTCTGTCCGCGGTGGCCTGATTGTCACGGAAAGTTCCGCTTTGGCGGAGCATAAAATCGACTAGAGTTGTTTTGCCATGGTCGACGTGGGCAATAATGGCCACGTTTCTTAAATGGGTGTTTTGCGCTATTGCTTGCATACAAGGTGTGGGCTTATGACATGAATGAGTGACTTCTCCAACCTTTTTTTATATAAGGGGCGCGTAACAAAATGAGCGATCTGCTTCGTTGGCCCTCCTCGAAAGGTCCTCACGTACCATTAAAGGTACGCTCCGGCCTTTCTCGTCGGGACCGCCTCGCATCTCATCTCATTTTGTTACGCGCCCTAAAAAAAGCTATGAAAATCCTTGTTGCCGAAGATGAAAAAAAGGTTCGAAAATTCATACGGCAGGCCCTTGAAGAGGCCGGCATGGTGGTCGATTCTGTAACGACCCATTCTGAGTTGCTGGCGGCTTTGAAGGCCAACACCTACGACGCTCTTATCCTTGATAGGCTTCTACAAGGCCACGATACAATCAACTCCATTCAGTCCATTCGAAAGGAATCCCCCACCATGAAAATCCTTTTTTTAAGTGCCTTGTCGGATGTTGAGGAAAAAGTAAAAGGATTGACCGAAGGGGCGGATGATTATCTTGGAAAACCATTTCATGTTTCAGAATTATTGGCGCGTCTTCGCACAATCACCCGCCGACCCACCTCTTCTATAAAAGATACAATGCTTGTTTACGAGGATCTCAAAATTGATTTGGGAACCCAGAAAGTTTTTCGTAAAGAGAATCGGATTGATCTAACCAGCAAAGAGTTTCGTATCCTTTGTCTTTTTGCAAGACACCCCGGACAAATTTTTTCCAAAACATCCATTTTGGATCAGGCATGGGATTTAAATCATTTTCCGGAAAGCAATATTGTTGAAGTCACGATTGCCAACTTGCGCGCCAAAATTGACAAGGGCTTTAAACCTCTTATCCAGAGCCGGCGTGGCGTTGGTTATTGGCTGGGTGAACCGTGAAATCCTCCCTTCAAACAAAAATTGCCAGCGCGATGTGGGTGATGACGGCAGTCAGTATTCTTACAGCCGCCATTTTGAGCGGCACTCTTTTAATCCGCAGTCACAGGGAATCTGTCCGTCAACAATTACAGGCGGCCGGCGCCAGCTTAATTAGTCTAGGTATTTCTGATTTTTCAGAATTAAAAGATTTTGAGCAATTCAACAATTTTATCGAAGACACTCTGCAAATGGAAAAAGTAGACAAGATCATTCGCATTTTCAATGCATCGGGAAATCTGATTTTTACCACGGTTGGATTTGGTTATGACAAACTCCCGGATCACGTCGTTCCCATAAAAAAACCGGCTTTTGTCACCATTGATGGTGCACAAAGAAATTATGAAAGCCTTGTCATCCCTTATTTGGAGAGAAAGAACAGAAGGTTTTATCTTCAAATCAGTATTCCGCTTCCGAAATATGCTCAAATTCTGAAAGATTATTGGTGGCAAAGCTTTCTACTTTTGTGTCTTCTGATGGGGATATCTTTTGTTATCGCGCGAATTCTCGCCACCAAATTGTTGCAACCCGTGCGAACTATTGCGGATCATCTGGAAAAAATGGATCCGCAAAAAATACAGAACTGGAAACCTCTTGAGGTTATTAAAGAGGGACAATATCTTGTTTCCATTACGGAAGGCATTAATCTGCTCATGAATAGAACTCGCGCCGCTCTTTTTCAGCTCAGAAAAATGAGTCGTTATGTCGCCCATGAATTGAGAACGCCGCTTACAATTTTGCAGGGAGAGGCAGAAACAACTCTGATCAAAAAAAATGCTTCCAAAGAAGAATATGAAAATGTTTTGCGAAGTTCCTTGGAGGAAATACAACGCATGTCCTCGATTATCACAACTGTTTTACAAGTGGGAGATCCAAATCATTCCGGCACCATGCATAGTGCTTCACTGGAGCTGACCCACTGGCTCCTGCAAAATAAACCGAAGTGGGAAAAAATATTGGGGAAGTCCATCCAAATGGACATTAAAGTGAATCAAGCGGTTTTTGTGGACCCGAAATTGCTTTTTAGGCTGATTGATAATCTTGTGCGTAACATCGAGCAACACACACCACCCTTGACACAATGCTCCATCTCCTTAAAAAAATCAGATAAAATAATTCTCAAAATTAGTGACAATGGATTTGGCATGCCTCAAGAAAAAATTGATTTGTTAAATAATGACAAAAGTTTATCAGAAACAACCGGTGTGGGGTTGCACTTCTGTTTCAGAATTGCCGAATTGTGCGGCATTCATCTTTCGTTCGCCAATCGAAAAACAGGCGGGCTGGATGTTGAAATAACTTTTCCCTAACAAAAAACCCACCTCGCGGTGGGTCGACTTGCGATACGGCTTTCCTTCAAGCAATCAAAAAATCGTTTAGGTCAGTGGCTTCAGTGTCTCTCCAGAGTCTTTAAGCATCGTAAGGTAGGTCGTTACCCTTTCAGGCCCGCATTCTCTCATGTTGTTCAGATTCAAGGCTCGTACGGCTTTGAATCTTTTAACTTCAGAGATTTATACCATCCATCGGCGCCGACAGCTTTTGCTTGGCCGGATTAACCAAGCTTTGGTTGTCTTTCCTCTCGTGAGCTTTCCAATTGACTTGTAAGGTTTTTTCCGGATCTTGAGAGATGTTGCTTCCAACATCTGTGCCTCTTGCACCCTTTTGATGAAGCCCACTTCCTAGGGTCAGACTTCATCTGGATCTTAGAGATTCGCTCTCGTCCCAGATATCGTGCAAATTCGATGTTTGCAGATCCCATTTTAGTCTTTATGTCCGCTTAACCCTCTCCTTTTAGAAAACAAAAACCCCCTAGTTCCGGGTCCCCTATGAAATAGGTAATATCGCTATCCCTTATTTCATAGTTCAGGAATCTTTTATTTCCTCCTAACGGAAGAAGACGGCCAGTCCGGCGCGCCACCCCTAAACGATTATTTTATTGCTTGTCAAAGAGCTCATTGCCTCTACTTCCAACGTGGGGACGGTTTTATATTTTTATAAAAAACCTGCAACGCCTTTTTTTTTGATGGACCGCAAATGCAGTTCTGACGCGAAAAAATATTTTTTAAACTTTTTTAAATTTTCTTTTTTCCTGTGAAATTAAAAAAATCATCCTTTTTTTCCATTGAAAAACAACAAGATACAAACTCAAATCGTTTTGGACTCTTTTTTCAACGCTTCGATTTTCTTTTTAAAGCTTGTAGAAATGGGCATTGGAGCCATTTTGTCATCAGCGTACATAACTTGAATTGTTTTAATATTGTTTTGATTTTATAGTGCACCGATGCCTTTTTTTCAAGGGAAGTTTGGAAAAATTTATTACCAAGTTAAAGGAGAAGACTTTCCTGTCATTTTTATTGCCGGCATGGGGGCTTCTCATCAAGAATGGTTTTGCCAAGTCCCCGTTTTAGCCAAAAAATTTCAGATCATTACGTTCGACAATGCCGGTTCTGGACGTTCTGTTCATCCCGATTGCGAAATTTCAATCCATGAAATGGCAGAGGATGTTTCTACTTTGGTTCAACATTTAAAATTGGGGAGAGTTGTTTTGATCGGCTCTTCGATGGGTGGTTTGATTGCCCAATGCTGTCTGGAACTTTTCTCTAAAAAAATAGCGGGTCTGATTCTTTCCTCCACTTTTGAGGGAATTAATTCTCATATGATTGGAGTTTTGTCTCCTCTTCTCAAATCAAGACAATCCAGCAAAGTGAGAATTAAAAATGTGCTTCCCTTGATGATTTCCGAAAAATTTATTCGGGAAGAACCTAAAATTGTGCAACGTTATATAAACCAAGCTGAAGAAATGTCGGCCCCGCGAGAAGTTTTGCAAAGACAGGTGCGTGCGGTTTTGAATTTCTCCCCTCACCCTCCCCGTTCCACCCACAAAATGCCCATGCTGATTCTGGTCGGGGACCAAGATGTAATAACCACTCCTTCGATGGCGGAGCATCTTCAAAAACGATATCCTCAAGCAAAACTTTATCTATTTGAGGGCGCAAAACATCTCCCCCACATTGAACGCGCCCAAGAATTCAACGATCAGCTCGAACAATTTTTAAATAACATTCAGCGATAGAACATCTATTTCGGGGTGGGCTTGGAGAAAGGCCATGGCTTCAACGGCCGCCTGAGCCGCATGGATATTGGTAAAATTCGGGACTCCTTTTTCCAATGCGGTTCGTCGAATTAAAAAAGAATCGGCAATTTGATCTTTAAGGAGGGTTGTGTTGATTACCAAATCAATTTTCCCTTTGGATAAAGCACTCATAATATGTGGAGGACCTTCATGGAGCTTATTGACCGCTTTGGAGGCTATACCGTGATTGGCAAGATATGCTGTGGTGCCGTGAGTTGAAATAAGTTGAAACCCCAGTCTGGTCAATTCTTGTGCCAGTGACACAGCAAAGGCTTTATCTCCATCATGCACACTCAAGAAAATTCGGGCGGGTGCTTTGGGTAAAAACTGGCTTGCCGCAATCTGGGCTTTGGCAAATCCTTCCGCGAAAGATCTTCCGCGTCCCATCACCTCACCGATCGAACACATCTCCGGCGACAAAATGGTATCGACACCCGGAAATTTGATGAACGGAAAGATCGGTGATTTGACGGCAAAGAGTTGTTGTTTTCTTGAGTTGGGAATTAAATCTTTGACAGAAGCGCCCGCCAAAACCTGAACCGCCAACTTCGCCCACGGAATTCCTGTCGCTTTGGAAACAAAAGGAACGGTGCGCGAAGCTCTGGGGTTCACCTCTAAAACATAAATGCCCTCATCTTGAACGGCGAACTGAATATTCATCAGACCCTTGACATGCAAAGCTTTTCCCAAAGCGATGCTTTGTTTTTCAATCTCCTGAACAATATCCCGCGGCAAGGTGTGAGGAGGCAGACAGCAAGAGCTGTCTCCGGAATGAACTCCCGCCTCTTCAATATGTTCCATGACTCCCGCGACCACCACCTCTTCCCCATCGCAAAGAGCGTCCACATCCACCTCTACCGCCCCTTTTAAAAAATGGTCTATCAAAACCGGATGTCCGGCAGAAACTTGAAAAGCATCCTGCAGAACATGGTCGAGTTCCGATTCTTCATAGACAATTACCATCGCTCTGCCTCCTAAAACATACGAAGGACGGAGCAATAACGGGTATCCAATTTTTTCGGCCAGAATTTTGGCTTCGGGAATATCATTTGCCAAACCGTTGGCGGGTTGTTTCAAATGCAAATCATCCACAAGATGTTTGAATTTCTTGCGGTCTTCCGCTTTGTCGATATTTTCCGCGGCCGTTCCCAACACGGTGACGCCCGCCTTGTGTAATTGCGTGGAAAGCTTCAACGGAGTTTGACCTCCGAACTGCACCACGACTCCATTTGGTTTTTCTTTATCAACGATGTTCATGACATCTTCAAAGGTCAGCGGTTCGAAATAAAGACGGTCTGAAATATCGTAATCGGTGGAAACGGTTTCAGGATTGCAGTTGATCATAATTGTTTCAAAACCCGCTTCGCGAAAAGCAAGAGCGGCATGAACACAGGCGTAATCGAATTCAATCCCCTGACCGATGCGATTGGGACCGCTTCCTAAAATCACAACCTTCTTTTTATTATTTGTCGGAGGACACTCTTCTTCGTTTTCGTAAGTTGAATAAAGATAGGGAGTGTGGGCTTCAAACTCTCCTGCGCAGGTGTCGACCATTTTATAGGCTGGGCGTATGTTATGTTGATCACGCGTTTTGCGAATGGCTTCTTCGGTTGTGCCGGTCAGTGTTGCAATTCGTTTATCGGCGAAGCCAATTTCTTTCAATTGCCGCAGTTGGACTATGGACAATGGACTATGGACCATGGATCCAATTTCTTTTTCGATGGCAACAATTTCTCGGATCTGATTCAAAAACCACGGATCAATTTGAGTCAGTTCATGAATTTCTTCGACAGTTAATCCCTCACGAAACCCGCGCGCCATTTGCCACAGACGATCCGCCCGAGGCACCTTTAAAAGGTCTATGGTCCATGGTCCATGGTCCATGGTCCCAGCATCTTCCAGCCCAAAACAATTTGTTTCCAATGAACGAATAGCTTTCAAAAAAGATTCTTTAAAAGTTCTGCCGATTGCCATTACTTCACCCACTGATTTCATTTGTGTGGTGAGAATGTTGGGGGTCGCCGAAAATTTTTCGAAATTGAACCGGGGAATTTTTGTAACGACATAATCAATTGTCGGTTCAAAAGAGGCCGGCGTTTTTTTGGTAATGTCGTTGGGGAGTTCATCGAGTGTGTAACCCACCGCCAATTTCGCCGCAATTTTGGCGATGGCGAAACCGGTTGCTTTGGAAGCCAATGCGGAAGAACGGGAAACACGCGGATTGATTTCAATCATGACCTGTTCGCCTGTTTTGGGATTGACTCCAAATTGAATATTACATCCGCCCGTATCCACCCCAATCGCGCGGATAGCCTTGATCGCGCTGTCACGCATGGTCTGATATTCCTTATCGGTCAGCGTTTGCGCGGGGGCAACGGTAATGCTGTCGCCGGTATGAATTCCCATCGGATCCAAATTTTCAATCGAGCAGATGATAACAACATTGTCTTTGCAATCCCGCATCACTTCGAGTTCAAATTCCTTCCAACCCAAAACCGATTGCTCAATGAGAATTTGTTTGATGGGGCTCAAAGCCAACCCCCACTCAGCGTAATGTTCGAATTCGTAAGGTTGATGCGCAATGTTTCCCCCCATACCACCCAACGTAAACGCGGGACGGATCACACAAGGAAAACCGATTTTCTTGACGACTTCTCTTGCCTCTTTCATAGTGCACGCAAGCCCGCTCGCGGGAACGTTAAGACCAATCGACTGCATGCACTCTTTGAAAGCTCTGCGGTCTTCGGCTTTGTGAATCGCTGAGAGACTGGCGCCGATCAACTGCACGTTATGTTTTTTCAAAACGCCGGCGCGTTCCAAATCCATCGTCAAATTGAGGGCTGTTTGTCCGCCCACCGTTGGCAAAAGCGCATCGGGTTTTTCTTGTTCGATGATTTTTGTGAGATAAGGAACCGTGAGCGGCTCTATATAAGTGACCGTTGCAAATTCCGGATCGGTCATGATCGTAGCGGGATTTGAATTGACGAGAACGGTCTGATAGCCCTCTTGCTTGAGCGCTTTCAGCGCTTGTGTCCCCGAGTAATCAAATTCGCAGGCCTGCCCAATCTGAATGGGACCCGAACCGATCACCAAAATTTTATGAATGTCTGTGCGTTTTGGCATTTTTTACTCTTTCACAAAATTCATCAAAAAAAATGTTGGAATCATGCGGTCCCGGCGCCGCTTCGGGATGATACTGCACCGCTTCAATCGGATATTTTTTATGACGGAAGGCTTCAGCGGTTCCATCATTTAAATTCAGTTGCGTTAATTCCATGTCGGAAATCAAACTTTCCGGATGGACAGCAAAACCGTGATTCTGAGCTGTAATCAGCACACGTCCTGATTTCAAATCTTTGACAGGCTGATTTCCACCGCGGTGACCAAATTTCAGTTTGAAAGTTTTGGCTCCCAACGCCAGAGATAAAAGTTGAAATCCGAGACAAATTCCAAACATCGGAATGTTGGAGGGAATCATCTTCTGAATATTTTTGATGATCTCCGTACAGGCGGCCGGGTCTCCGGGACCATTCGACAGGAAAATTCCATCAGGTTTTTCTTTTAAAACGTCTTCCGCAGAGGTATCAGCAGGCACCACTTTGACTTCGCAACCCCGCGCAACCAATTCCCGAACAATGTTCTGTTTAATCCCAAAGTCAAAAGCGATAATTTTATAAGAGGCTGGATTGTCTTTCGGAGAAACAACATAAGGCGCCGAACAAGTTACATTGGGGGTCAGATTTTGCCCCGCCATGCTGGGCAAATCGGCCGCTTTTCTCAGCAATTCTTGAGTATCCCAATCCCCTGTTGCCAAAATACCGGGCTGGGCTCCCTTATCGCGGATGCGACGCACAATCTCGCGCGTGGGCAACCCTTGAACCGCAACAATTTTATTTTCTTTTAAATATTCCGACAGAGTTTGCGTGGAGCGCCAGTTACTGGGCGTTGCGCAATATTCTTTGACAATGAGACCCGCCGCTTGGATTTTGGAAGATTCAACGTCTTCCAAATTGACTCCGTAATTTCCGATCATCGGATAGGTCAAAAGAACAATCTGTTTGCAATAAGAAGGGTCCGTTAAAATTTCCTGATAACCGGTAAGAGAGGTATTGAAAACAACTTCGCCGGAGGTTTCCGATTCAAATCCAAAAGAAGTCCCCTCATAGAGACCACCATCAGCCAACGCAAGATAAGCCCTTTTCATCAAAGGGAGCGTCTATATGGAAAACTTTTGAATTGCAACAGGTTTGATGTTTTGTGTTTAATGTTTTGTCTTGTCTGCATTATTTGAAAAATGCTTTTTACAACGAGACCTCTAATAATGGATCGGCTATCGTATAAATTCCTTCTTTTTTTTCAACAAAGCCGTTGTCTATTAATCTGTTCAACATGGAATAAAGTTGTTTGTCCGATATGGATATCTGGTTCTTGATTTCGTCCCATCCTGCTCCCCCTTTGATGGATCGCATCATTTTTTTGTACCTGGCCTCGGCTTTTACCGCAAATTTCATGAATTCCTCTTTCGCAAGCACCTTGCCCTCCTCGATGGTGCTTTTCAGGGATTCTTTGGGGGAATGTTTCAAGCGGTACCATCCATATTTTGTAAGCCATCCGATGATGCCGTCCAATTCTTTGATGGCTGTCAGAATTTCTTCATCCGTAAAATCCATTTTTGCCTGTTTCGCACCTTCTCTTAGAAAGATGAAACCGCCTTCTTTATCTAACCTGTTCGTCTGAAGTTCCAGCACAGCTCTTCCATACAACGGTGCCTTTGCGTTATTTTTCCCCAAAAAATTTTTCAACATACCGGCTTCCGAACCGGAAATAACGACTTTGATGTTTGAAAAATTATCGTAAATATAGGCTATTGAATTGTCCAGATGAAGTCTCTTCAACAACTGCGCCTCGTCTATAACCAATATCATCTTGTGTTTATTGAGATAATCCAGTCCCTTCTTCATAAAATTCAACGACAAACCGACTCCTTTCAATGTCAACCTGTCCATTTTAAATCGCTTGAATTTTCCGATTTCGTCTGAAAGTTTATTATGAAAATCATCGCGTGAAGAAATGTCGCGACTGTCAATCCATACATATTTCCTGCCCATGGAATTCAGCACTACCCTGATGAGACTGGTCTTGCCGGTTCGCCTGAGTCCATATATCGCAATGAGCGGAGCCAGCTTGTCTTGGATGGCTTTTTTCAGTTCTTCCTGCAACACGTCAAAATTAAAAAAGTCTTTCTTGCTGTCTTTTACCTGCGGATTAAAATACATAATGGCCCCCGTCAAAAAGAATGCACCGGATCCTTCCCGTACACAGATGGTGAACCAATCACCATAGCGTAAGTTACTTACACCATGGGTTAGTTGCTGTCAATTTTGTGATTTTTTTGGGGAATTCAGGGCATAGGTTTTTCCAGTTCCTGCAGGACAAACTCGACATGACGTCTTTGCGGGGAACCTTCATCAAAAAATCGTGTCAGCGATACCAATCTGGCCCTTGCCTCCGCAACACCCCATCTTGCGAATAAGCCAAGTTCAGAGATGGCGTCGAGTTGATCGAGTGCTGTCTTTACATCTTCTGAAGATAAGAGCCATCCTATTGTTGTTTCAATATTACTCTGCTCATGGCGCCACAACAAAGACGCGGAATAATCCTTTTCCACCAAAGCCGCAAAAAATAGAGCACGTATATAAAACGGTTCAACACTATAATGGACAGTATCAGAGGTATCACGTAAAACAAAAGCACCAAGAACATGGCGCCAAACCGAGCCCCTTCGATAGACCAATTCATCAAAAGAAATCAATTCATCAAGATTAATGTTTGAGTTTCGATTTTCCGGATCGTTCAAATATACAGCAAGTCGTTTCATTATTTCGTATATGACTCCAGCAGAAACTGAACCTACCATGCTATTCAAAATACCTAAAAATTCTCTAGCGTTTCCATTACTCAACGCGTTTATAGCCTTTTCTGTTAAATGATTGCCTGTTCTGTTTTCAAAAAACTGCGACAATAGATCTCTTGCCTGTCCGACATTTATCGCAACTTGTTTAAGTTGTGCTAACCCTCTCCAGTGTTCAGGAGATTCCATCGTTACTCTCGACGGGGTAACTGACCCTTCAAACTCTGGCATTCTCCGACTTTGAGATGCAAGTGCATCGTAAAATGCCACCGCATCGGGAAGAGAATAACTACTTCTCTTTTGGAAGGGAGTCTCAAATTTTGGAATGGCTTTAACGGTCAATGAATCAACTTGAAGTGCCAGCAAAGTTCCTTGCGGATGGAGTCCATAAAAAATGCGCTGTATTCCTGCGGTGTTATTGGAACCCGGTTGTTCGAGAATAAGCAAAATAGGTGTAGTCGAATGAATTCTGCCTAAATCATATTCAAGCAATTTGACGAACGCTTCTTTTTGAAGTTCCCCCACAAAAACGGCTTTACCCATTCTCGAATAAAAGATCCCATCCCCTTCTCTTATGATCGCCCAAGGTACAAGCATCTTTGACTGGTTGGGTGCGTCTTGGGTAAAGACAAAACCCAATACAGCATTTTCGATTTCCAATATTACAAGCATTAAGAATGCCATGGGTAGAAGTATATATTCATCATTCATCTGCAATCTTTTCATCAACTGTTCCAAGACGCGGTCACTGATGCGTTTTTGGTCTACAAGTCTTGCTATGGCACGACAGAAAATTTTAATGACATCCGTTGTATTTTCTTCCTTCGATTGTAATTGTTCCAAAAAGCCGGGAATCTCTTTTTGTCCAAACACCCTACACAAAATATCCAAACCTTTTCTTTCTTCCGCATTCAAACCCAATTTTTCAGCAAAGGCGTCCACAGGGTTTTTTCTTAAAATAGAAGTCACGGTAGCAACGGCGGCGTCGTGTGAGGCAAATCGGATGCCAGCAGAAACAGGTGGATGGGCTCTGGCGAAAAGGGGGTGGTTTGCACGAATGGCGATGGCAATCACTCTTCGATAGGCTTCTTGTTTTTTGGGACTCATTCTGCGGTAGATTACAGGGGACATATGAAGGGCATTCAGAAAGGTTTGTACGGCGCTATCTTCCCCAGTTGCATCCAATTGAACAACCGCATCGCGAAGATCCGCCAAACCATCCAGAAAAACGTCGACATCAGCGGCCCCCACCATATTGGCATAGGCCACATCCGCACTAGCCAATGCTTCCGGTGTAAATATTGGTGCTATTCCGCGCATTTGGCTCTTCTATACTGTTATCGGCAATTCTCAAAAAAAGTTGTGTGGTTTTTTTTTGGAATGTTCCCTTTGACATCACCGATTTGATGACTTATATTATTCTTGTATGTCATCAAAGGGGTGATTTAATATGAGGACAACGGTTGTCATTAAAGAGAAATTAGCGAGCCAGATAAAAACTCTGGCAAAGGACCGTTCGCTGAGCGAGTTCATCAACAATTGCATCGAAGAACACCTTAAATTAAAAAAACAAAAAGAACTCAGAGACCTTCTTGTCAAGGCCTATATACGCGCGAATGAGGATGTTGCGGATGATTTTGAGAATGCCGACAGAGAGGGCTGGCCGGAATGGTAAACTCTTTTCCAAAGCGCGGCGATATCTACTGGATCAATCTGGATCCGACAATCGGCACGGAGATCAAAAAATCAAGGCCATGTCTTGTCATTTCAAATGACATCGCCAATGTCCGCTACCAACAGGTAACCGTTCTTCCGTTGACCTCCAAGAATGTAAAACACGTGGAGCCCTTTCAGGTATTCATCGGAAAAAAAGAAAGCGGCCTTGGAAAGGATTCAAAAGCTCTGGCGGAACAGATTCGAACGGTATCCAAACTTCGTCTTGTAAGACCCGCGGGAATCATTTCTGCGGAAACTCTATCCCAAATAGATAATGCCATACGCATCCACCTTGCCCTCGGGTGATTGGCTTACCCTAAATGTAGCCTGTCAATAAATCCATCTTCCGAAGCGGTGCCAGCGGATTAGATCGTAGAGCGGTTTGTCCCAATCGAAGGAGAGCCAGATGAACATGGCGCGGCCGATGATATTTTCGCGGGGGACAAAACCCCATTCGCGCGAATCGGCGCTGTGGTCTCTGTTGTCGCCCATCACGAAAAAATTTCCCTCGGGTACTTTGAATTCGCCGCTGGGAAACCATGGGGAATCTTCCTGAATCAAATGTTTTACGGGCCCCAATGCTTCCTGATAAAACCGGTAGTGTGCCCACTCAGGGAAAAGTGTCACGGTTTTATAGGGAACCGGAGGTGTGACATTTGCCCTGCCGGGATTATTTGGAAACGGTTCAAGAGTCGCATCTTCCTTGTGCAATTTTTCTCCGTTCACATAAACATCTTCGCCCTCAATTCGAACCGTGTCTCCGGGCAAACCGACGACGCGTTTGATAAAGTCAAGACTCTCATCAACCGGATATTTAAAAAGAATAACTTCGCCTCTGCCGGGATCGCGCCCACTCCAAAAACGTTTTTTGGTGAAAGGAACGCGGAGTCCATACACAAATTTGTTCGCAAAAATCTGATCACCAATCAAAAGCGTTGGCACCATTGAGGGAGACGGAATCTTAAAGGGTTCCACCAAAAAAGCGCGGAGCGACAAAGCCACCAAAAGCGCCAGCCCAACCGACTTCACCGTTTCCCAAAATTTGTTTTTAGATGGGTTCATTTATGGTGTCTCCGAAAACCCTATGTCATTCCCGCGAAGCTTGTCCCTGCAGGCAGTAAGCAGGGAGCGGGAATCCAGTATTTAATATTCTGGATCCCCGCCTGCGCGGGGATGACAGTGTGGAAGATATCTCATTTAATCTTCAACACACTCAGGAAAGCTTCTTGCGGGATGTCGACCTTCCCTACTCTCTTCATCCGCTTTTTTCCCTCTTTTTGTTTCTCGAGCAATTTGCGTTTGCGTGTAATATCGCCTCCGTAACATTTTGCAATGACATCTTTTCTCAACGCCTTCACCGTTTCGCGCGCGACAATTTTGTTTCCGATAGCCGCCTGAATGGCGATCTCAAACATTTGCCTCGGAATAAGTTCCTTGAGTTTTGCGGCGAGTTCGCGCCCTTTGTAATAGGCATGTTCGCGGTGGACGATGCACGAAAGCGCATCGACCGCCTCGCCGTTGATAAGAATGTTGAGTTTGATCAGATCGCCTACTTCATAATTGGTGATCGTGTAATCCAGCGAGGCATAACCTTTGCTGACCGACTTGAGTTGATCGTGAAATCCGAACATCATTTCGCCGAAAGGAATATGATAGGTGATCAAAACGCGTTCGGTGCCGAAATATTGAATCCCTTCCTGAATTCCGCGCACGCTTTCGCACAATTTCAAAACCGGACCCACCGTTGTTGCGGGGGCGTGGATGTGCACGCGTGCGTAGGGTTCCAAAATGGTGTTGATGTATTGCGTCTCCGGAAGTTTTGCCGGATTGTCGACCCAAATCATTTCGCCCGCCGTCGTTTTTGCCTGATAAACAACGGTTGGCGCGGTGGTGATGAGAGAAAGCTGGTATTCCCTTTCAAGACGCTCCTGAATAATTTCCATATGAAGCGAACCCAAAAATCCGCAACGAAAACCAAAACCCAGTGCCGGCGATGTCTCCGGTTCAAAAGAAAAAGAGGCATCGTTGAGTTTTAATTTTTCAAGCGCCACTTTGAAGTCGTCATATTGATCGGGGTCGGTTGGATAGAGTCCCGCAAAAACCATCGCCTTGATTTCTTTAAAACCGGGAAGCGCTTTTGGGGCAGGTCTTTCCGCCTCGGTGATTGTATCCCCCACTTTTGTGTCACTCACTTCCTTGATATTGGCGACGACAAATCCCACTTCTCCCACAGAGAGTTCAGAAATGGGTTTGGCCACCGGAGTAAAAACACCGATCTTCAGCACAATAAAATTTTTACCCACATTCATCAGACGAATTTGCTGATTCACACGCAACACACCATTTACAACACGCACGAGCACAACAATCCCTTGATAACTATCAAACCAACTATCCATGACGAGAGCTTGAAGCGGAGCTTGTGTGTCTCCCTTGGGAGGCGGGAGTTTTTTGACAATCGCTTCGAGAATTTCATCAACGCCCAAACCGGTTTTGCCGCTGGCTCCAATGGCTTCGGAAGCATCCAGTGCCAGAATTTCCTCTATTTCTTTTCGACATTTTTCCGGATCCGCGCTCGGAAGATCAATTTTATTGATGACGGGAAGAAGTTCGAGTTTTTGTTCCATGGCCATCAAAGCGTTGGCCACCGTCTGCGCCTCAACGCCTTGCGTGGCGTCGACCAAAAGTAAAGCGCCTTCGCAGGCGGCAAGGCTTCGAGAAACTTCATAATAAAAATCGACATGGCCCGGAGTGTCGATCAGATTGAGTTCATATTCTTCTCCATCTTTGGCGACATATTTAAGGCGGACTGTTTGGGCCTTGATGGTAATGCCGCGCTCCCGCTCAATATCCATTTGATCGAGAAATTGTTCCCGCATCTCGCGGTCACTAATCGCCCCCGTCTTTTGCAAAAAACGGTCGGCCAGCGTGGATTTGCCATGGTCAATATGGGCGATGATACAAAAATTGCGAATGTGCGCGGAGTCCATTTTGGGGCCGGAATGTGCCTTAAGGGGGATAAAAACTCAACAGCTCATTGCTTTCTCTGAAAATACGGCTTGCCAATGTAGTCACCTATATGTAAGATGACTACATTGGAGGCAATATGATTGAAGTGGGCGTTAGAGAATTAAAAAGTCGTTTGAGTTATTACCTGCAATTGATGCAGGCGGGGGAAACAATCGCGGTAAAGGTTCGCAATAAAGTGGTCGGTTTTCTTTCCAATTTGAAACCATCGAAGGAAACCAAAGCTAAAAAAATGCGGCTCAAACAGCTTGCGAAGAAAATTGAACAATGGAAAAAAGAAGGCAGACTTATCAGCGGGGGGCTTTTTCATTACACTCCTTTTAAACGAATCAAAATGACACCGGGTCCCACTGCGGCAGAAATGATCCGTCAAATGAGGGATGAAGAATGATCGCCTATATTGATACCTCGGCATTGGCAAAGAGCTACCTTGAAGAAGTCGGCTCCCGCCATCTGGATTCTCTTCTTATCGAGATAGAGCATTTGGAAACCTCCGTTTTTACGGAATTGGAATTAATCGCCTCCATTGAAAGGGCCAAAGCTACCAGAAGAATTGATTCTCCAGCTTACAGAAATATCACCCATCGTATGGAACAAGATATTCAAAATGGCAAAATTAGTCTCACTCAAGTTGAAACTATAATTTGGAAAACTGCAAAACGCCTCATCAAACAACGTCGTCTCCGTTTTGGCGATGCCATTCAGCTTGCCTGTGCACTTGATGCGCGAAAGCGTCTGGGTGATTCCATGCAATTTCTCTGCGCCGATCGTTCCCTTTTGGAAGCGGCTCGGTTGGAGGGGTTGCACTGCCGAGATTTGTCACGGGATTAAAGACAACTATTCGTTCGTCACCACAAACGCTTCGATTTGTTCTTTGGCGGTTAGTTTTTCGTTGAAGTCTTCGGCGGCTTCTTTGGAATTGAATCCACCCAAGCGGACACGGTACCAGCGACCTTTGTTCGGAATGTCGGCGGAAACCAGATAGGCGGGATAGCCTTTCGCCTTCCATTGGTCGGTGATGGCGTGGGCTTCATCCACATTGGGATAGGAACCCACTTGAATTGTGTAGCGGGCTTGTGGCGCAGTTTGAATCACGGAAGTTGGCCGAGCCGTTGCCGGCGGAGCCGTCTCCGACGGAGCCGTTTCGGATGGAATGACTGGCTCTATGGTTCCCGGAGGTGGCGTTTCAGATTCCTGTGATGCTTCCTCCCTCGGTGCGGTGCGTAGCGTCACTTGTTTTGGGGGTGGTGGTGTTGATTTGGGAGGAAGCGAAGCGCCCTGCGCGGCCATTCTGTTCGCGGCGCTTTCTTCGAGCATTGCCGCAACTCTTTTTTTCAGATCAGGCGTTTGTGCCGAGTTGAGAATGTCTTTGGCCATCGCCTTGACTTCAGGATCTTCTGTGGTGGTTACCATTTTTTCGTTGGTGATAGAAAACTGGGGCATACCCGGCGCTTTTGCTTGAGGTTGTTGCACTTGCGCAACCGGCTTTGTGCCCAGCAACTCGTCTCCATAACGCGCACCCAGATAGAAAACAAAAAAGAGGGTAAAAATTTCGATGACTAAAAGGGCGAAGAATTGACCGAAACTGAATCGGCAAAAATAACTCGTCTCTTTTTTGCTATAGTGCGCTGGAAGCATCTTTCTCCATTCTGTCCGGAGCGGAAATACCCAAGATATTGAGGGTATTTTGTAACACAATTTGCACATTTTTCAAGAGATACAATTTAGCTTCGGTTTTCGGTTTGTTTTCAGGATCAACCGCCTTATAACGCGGATCATTTTTGGCCGCTGAATAATAAGTTTGAAAAAGTTTGGAAAGCTCCAGCGCATAAAAAGCAATTTGATGCGGAGCCAACTCTTCTGCCGCCTTGATTAAAATATCGGGAAACTCCAGTAAAAGTTTAGCCAACTCTTTTTCTTCGGGAAGATCAAGCAAAGTAAGATTCATTTTTTTTAAATTAGGTTTGATCCCCAACTCCTCGGACTTTCTGAAAATACTGGAGATGCGGGCATGGGCGTACTGAATATAGAAAACCGGATTTTCCAAAGTTGTTTTTTTTGCGAGCTCCAAATCAAAATCGAGCGGAGTGCTCGCTGATCGCTGGAGAAAAAAATAACGGGCCACATCTTTCCCCACTTCTTCCAACAAAAGATCCATTGTAATAATTTTCCCGGCCCGTTTCGACATTTTTACCAGCACTTCCCCCTCCATGAGATTCACCTGTTGGACAATCAGAATGGTCAAAGCCTCCGGATCAAAACCCAGTGCCTGAACCGCCGCTTTGGTTCTGGCCAGATAGCCGTGATGATCGGGCCCAAAAATATCAATCATGATGTCAAATTTTCTCTCCAGTTTGTCGGCATGATAGGCAATGTCGGAAGCAAAATAGGAATATTCTCCATCCTGTTTTTTGACGACGCGGTCTTTGTCGTCGCCAAAATCGGTTGATTTGAAAAATAGGGCACCCTCTTTTTCGTAGAGATGATTTGTTTTTTTGAGTCTCTTTAAAGAGTTTTCAATTTCGTTTTTTTCAAATAATTCCGATTGGGAAAACCAGCGGTCAAACTCAACACCAAAATCTTTCAGACTTTTCTTTTGGGATTGAATCATTTCTTTGAGACCCAATTTTTTTAAATCCTCCAGCGAATACTTTTTTTTCTTCTTGAACAGTTTTTTTGCAAGGTCTTTTAAATACTCACCCTGATAACCTTCTTCGGGAATTGATGCTTCTTCACCCAAAGCCTGCCGACAGCGCGCTTGCAGAGATTGCGCAAAAAGTTCAATCTGGTTTCCGACATCGTTGATATAATATTCCTTGTGGGCTTTATAACCGACGCAATTAAAAAGATTGGCAAGTGTGTCCCCCACCGCCGCCGCTCTGGCACTCACCACATTCAGCGGACCGGTAGGATTGGCGCTCACAAATTCTAGAATTATTTTTTTGCCATGTCCAAAATCACTCGTTCCAAATTTTTTTCCTCTTTTGAGAATTTCTCCAAGTCCTTTAAAATAAATGGAGGGTTTCACAAAAAAATTGATGAAACCGCTTCCGGCCACTTCTACTTTCACAATCCAGTCCGGTAAGGGATGCAGGCTCTGCACCAAATTTTCTGCGATTTTTCGTGGCGCATTCTTTAGAGGTTTCGCCAACATGAAGGCAACATTGGTTGCCACATCACCATGATCGGTCTGCTTGGGCGTGCTGAATTGAATAGCAGGAGTTGAGGAAGCCCCCAATTTCTGAATGGCAGAAGCAAGAACGGATGTTAATTTTTCTTCCAAAAACATTGTATTTTTAGTTCATGGTCCATAGTCCACGGTCCATTCTCAAGGTCCTACCAAAACAGTTGCAAGGTTATTAGGTTGAAGCCATTTTTTCGCAATGGCGTTGACTTCTTCAAGAGTTACCTTTTTGACTTTGTCCGGATATTTTTCCAGATAATCGGATGGAAAACCGAGTATGTCGAGTCTCGCCTTTTGCATCACAACCTTGAATGGGGAATCAAACCAGAAAATATATCTGTTCAACATTGCATCTTTTGCCTTTTTCAATTCTTCAGGAGTTATATTTCCTTTTTCCGCCAACTCCACCAAATGAGTTTTGATTCTATCGAGTACCAAATCTTGTGTCTCTCTCTTTGTCTCGACGTGGATATGAAATAGTCCGCGGGAGGGATTTGTGTCCCAATCAGAATAAACACTGTAAGCCAGACCACGATCAGTCCTGATATCAACTCCCAAGCGGCTCGTAAAAGGATCTCCCCCAAGAATGTATTGCAAAAGCCCGTAGGTATATTCTTCTTTATCAAACCGTTTCAACGACAAATGCCCCGTTTCAATAAAAGCCTGTGTCAATTTTTTCTTAATCTTTTTTAGGACCGGTTTGTTTTGAAAAGGAATTTCCTTCCAAACAAAATTTTCCACCGCGATTGATTTTATAGGACCAAAAGTTTTTTCAGCCCATGCTTTGACTTGTGTCGATGAGAAATCACCGGCCACAGCTAAAATCATCCGGTCGGGTTGAAAATATTTTTTAAACATCTGCTGGATATCTTTAATTGTTATTTTATCCAAAGATGTGGCGGTGGGAACGCGGCTCAGAGAACTCTCCGATCCGTAGATCGCTTGTCTGAAAGCACGCATGGCAATGGTTTCCGGTTCATCTTCATCGCGGCGCAAACCTTCCTTATAACGGTTGACGGCCAGCGTAAATCGCCCGGGATCCCAAGCCGGATGAAGCATCACCTCGCCTAGAAAATTCAGTGATTCCTTCCAAACTTTGGAGAGTGCTGAAATTTTAAGCGTAACAATTTCACGCCCCGACTCTGCTGAGAGATGGATGGCGCGCTGGTCGAGCCATGCATCTACTTCTGATGGCTTCTTCGCCTCGGTTCCTCCTGTCACCAGAAGGCTCGCTAAAATATCGGAGAGGCCGGCCAATTTCGGAGGATTAACTACATCTCCCGTTTTTACCAAAAGCTGTGCCTCTACAATCGGAAGTGTGTGGTCTTCCAAAAAATAAAGTTGGAAACCGTTGGATAACCGATAAACAGAGACTTTGGGCGGTTGCCAGTTTCCGGCCTGTACGGAGAAACTTAATAAAAGAAGACCCAAAATTAAAAAAATTCTTTTCAGAGAAACTTTAAAAACCCCTGATTTGTCATTCCCGCGAAGCTTGTCCCTGCAGGCAGTAAGCAGGGAGCCGGAATCCAGTTCCATTCCTGTAAAACTTTTCAACAAGTTTTGGACCCCCGCCTTCGCGGGGGTGACACTATTAGAGGTGCTTTTCATCGCTTTCCTCTCAGACGATAAACCACCACGCGATTGTCTTTGGTGAAATATTTTTTGATCGTTTTTTCAATTTCATCGGAAGTAATAGACTGAATCACTTTTGTGTAGTTCGCCACATAGCGCCAATCTTTTAAAATTGCCTGTGCCGAAGAGAGTTGTTCGGCCAACTGCATGTTGTTTTCCAGATCCCAGACAAAATAATAGAGAACGGCCTCGCGCACTTTTTCAAGTTCGCTCTGTTTCAAATTATCCACCATGACTTCAATTTCGTCTTCGATACTTTTTTCCAGCGTCTCCAGAGAATTCCCTTTGATCGGTTCTGCCATGATGACAAACAGATTGTCACCGCGGCTTCCGGGAAAACCGGATGTGCAATTGATACTGGATGCAATGCGTTCCTCTTTCACGAGTTTTTGATAAAGCCTGCCAGTGCGTCCTTCACACAAAAGATTGTCGAGTATATCGAAAATATAATCCTGTTGCGACGGAGCTTTGGGTTTGTGATAGGCCATCACAAGATACGGTTCCGCGGGGAAAAAAATTGTTTTTCGTTTCTCCCCCTGAAATGAAGAGTCGGGGAACACTGGTTCTTTCTGCCGCGCAGGCCCCGAATATTTCCCAAAAGTTTTTTCCAATTCTGTTTTGGCGGTGGAGAGAGTGATATCACCCACCAACACGCCGGTTATATTGCTTGGCGTGTAATAGTGTTTATGAAAATTCTCCGCATCTTCCATAGTTAGTCCCACCAAATCTTTGACGTGACCGATCGGCGACCAACTGTAGGGTCCCGAAGGAAAAGCGGTTTTGATCATTTCTTCAAAGAGATAACCTTGTGGACTGTTGTCATAGCGCAAACGTCTTTCTTCCATGACCACATCTCTCTCCTGATAAAACTCGCGCATCACGGGCTCAAAAACCATTTGCGAAAAGAGATGCGCCCAGAGGGGAAATTTTGTAACCGGCATGCTGGCATGAAAACCCGTCGCATCTTTTGAAGTGAAGGCATTCAAATCTTCCGCACCATTGCGCGACAACGTTTCCCAAACCTGATTTTTGACGACATATTTATTTTCTTCCTGTGTGAGTTCTTGAATTTTTTGTCGATCTTCCTGAATAATTTTTGGATCGGGTTTTTCTTTTTGCATTTCCTCAGACATGGCCCGCCCAACTTTGGCGATCTCTTTTAAAATAGGCGCCTCTTTTGCAAAATTTTTCGTTCCAATTTCTTTGGAACCTTTGAACGCCATGTGTTCAAAAATATGTGCCAACCCTGTTTTACCATTCACCTCATCAGCACCACCAGCGCGAACCATCACCATCCCGGAGAAAACAGGAATTTTGGGCCGATAAACCAACAGCCAAGTCATCCCGTTGGAAAGTTTAAAAGAAGTAACCTGAGAAGCAAGATTTAGCCCCACCGCGCGACCAGGTACCAATATAACTAGTGATAATATAAAAGAGAATCGCCTTACAGCGCGACCAGGTGACTCTGTAAGTGTAGGGAACAATCGCTTCATGATTATGGGAGGTGGATAACATATCGGGAAGGCGGATACAATTAAGAGTTTTAAAGTATATAAAAAATAATGCCTTTGCTTGACTAATTTTTAAAAAAGTAATAAATTTAACCCTTAATTATATTAAATTTAATAGAGTTTATACCTATTGGGGGGCTTATGGACTCTGCATTTAGACAGCTTTGTATCGAGGTTTTGAACGACAACATTTTGAGTCAGCAATTTAATGAATTGTTGTTGGAAACCGGTGTCTCGCTAGACAGCTCAGAATGGGACGTTGCCAACAAAATCCTCGAACGAGCGGATGAAATCATGGTGTTGGCGGGTGGAAAAAATCACCTACTCCACTAATAAAGACAATCCTTTCAACATTATATGCTGTGGTAATCTAGACCCATTACTAAAAATAATATGAGGGTATAAACTGTCCTTAGAGTATGGGCAGATTAATGCTTTCATTTTTTGCCGCTTTTCTTTTAGTCCATTGCGGCAGTGGTACAGGGACTGGCGGGGGCGTCGGTGCCTCGTCGGTTCTTCTTAATCTTCAAATTCAAAATCCTGATCCCAATGCAACAGGAACATCCACAGCTGTTGCGCTGTCCCCTTCTGAAGTTTCTCAAGCCAAGACAGTCACTCAGGCTAATCTTACAACATGCACGTTGACGGTTTCGGGTTCTGGTATGACAACACTGACGCATAGCTTCAGTGTTTCCTCCTCCGCTTCAAC
>JACRBV010000007.1 GCA_016213065.1 Deltaproteobacteria bacterium | reverse complement strand
CTACAACTTCCAGTGGGCATGGTCTTCCGGTTGGGTCGCAGGGCGGAGTGTAAAATGAAGGCAAATTCCTGTTGAAAGCGGAATTGAAGTTTGCAATATCTTCACGAGATGCAGAACAATCCCGAACGTTCAGCCTGCGGCATTCTTGGTTTAGCCGATTTGAACGGAAACGCCTCGCACGACCTTTTAAGCCAAGCCATACAAGGTTTGATAAGAATGGAACACCGCGGCGGTGGTTTGGGGGATACGGGTGATGGCGCCGGCATTTTGCTGTCGCCCTCACGCGATTATTTCGAACGCTTCATTAAACCGGGTCGTCAAATCTCTAATCCCAAAGAACCTCTTGTCGTCGGTACAATTTTTTTCCTCCATGGCGAACGCAATATCCACAATCTGCAACGCGAAGTGGATGTAATTCTTCTGAAGGAAGGATTGATGCCGCTCGGTTGGAGAAAAGTTCCCGTGAACGAAGAAGCCATTGGAGTAAAAGCGCGCGAGGATCTTCCCCCCATCTATCAGCTTCTGCTGACAAAGGGCAATCGGCGGGAAGCGGAGTTGCTGTCGCTGTTGCACAGAGTAAGAAATATCATCGAAGAGGAACTTCGTGGCATGCTGAACGTTGTTTCTCTCTCTCCTTTCACAACCGTCTATAAAGCGTTGGCCACTTCCAAACAGTTTGCGAATTTTTATTGCGACCTGAAAGATCCCAATTTCAAAACAAATGTTACGGTGGCGCACCGACGCTATTCGACAAATACTTTTTCAAATTGGAATCTCGTTCAACCCTTCCGACAGATTTCCCATAATGGCGAGATCAATACGATCACGGCAAATTGCCGTGCCGTCAAAGACGCCGAATGCGCTATCCATATTGGCAACACACTGATGAATCACGGAAGCGACTCGGCACAACTCGACCGTGTGGCTGAAATGATGGCGGTCACCGGCATGAGCGGCGTGCATGAAGCGATCCGCAGAATGCTGGCGCCCGCATGGAGCGAAGATACGCAGAATGAATTTGAGAGAAAATTTTTTGAGGCGAACAGAAGAGCCATGGGAACATTGGGGGCTTGGGAGGGACCCATCGCCGTTATTGGAACAGACGGAAAAATTCTTTTCGCGGCGTTGGATAAGATGGGATTAAGACCGCTGAGATATGTTAAGACTCATTCCAACAGAATTGTCATCTCCAGCGAGATCGGCGCTATTGCGCTTGCACCCGAGGAAATTGAATCAGACGGTCAGTTGGAGCCCGGCGAAATGCTTCTCGCGGATCTCGAAAATGGCATGTTCATTCCGCCCGATAAAACAACCGAGTGGATTATTTCACGCACCGGACTCAATTTTGAAAATCTTGCATCTGTTGATCTGCTTCCGTTAAAAAGTTCTGGTGCCGTTGATCCTCTCCCAAACAGGGCGCTGAATATTTTCGGTTGGACAACGGAAAAATTGGATCATCTAAAAAAGATGACCAAAGATTCCAAAGAACCAATCGTTAGTATGGGAAACGATCGTCCTCTAGCAATCTTCAGCAAAAATCATTCGCGACTTTACAGTTACCTACACCAAATCGTTGCGGTTGTGACCAATCCGCCCATCGATCCCATTCGCGAGGGTGGTGCCATGGACACAACCGTTTATCTGGGGAGATCGCCGCAAATAAGTCAGAAAAGTATTTACCGGTCGTGGCCCCAGTACAAACTGGAACATCCGATTTTGACAAACGAGCATACAGCCCAACTTTTTGCGGAGGATGTGCCGCCCGATCTCAAGGCTTATCGCCTCGACGCCACTTTTTTAGACCGCGGAGGAAAACCGCGCGACATCATTCGGCGCATTCATGATTTAACCGAAGAGGCGCTGGAAATTATCAAGACAAAAAAAGCATCCATTCTGGTTCTCTCGGATTTTGAAGCGACGAAGGGAGAAAGATTGCCCATCCCCATGTTACTCGCGGTTTCCGCCATTCACAGAGGGCTTGCGGAAAAAGGACTACGACGCGACGTAAGTATTGTAGCACAAACAGGGGAGGTGCATGAAGGACACGACTTGGCGATACTCCTCTCCTATGGTGCAACAGCCGTTAATCCCTACGCCATGTTTGGAATTTCAAAAAATTTCACCGAATTTTCAGAAGGGCAGGCCGGAAAAAATCTTGTATCCGCATTGATTCACACACAGAGAAAAATAATGTCGAAGATGGGAATCACAACGCTGGCGGGTTACCGCGGTTCGGCACTTTTTGAGGCGATTGGGATATCCTCCGAGATTGTCGAATATTACATCCCCGATACCGTTTCAAAATTGGGTGGTGTCACGATAGAACAAATCTATGACGACATCGTTGCCCGTTTTAAAATGGGTGATGGCGCTATCACCCAAAACAAAAATATTTCTGTTTATCGACGGAACGTCGTCGATACGCTTCAGCTTGTGGCAAGAAATGGAAACGCCAACGGCGATTATGACCGATTTATTCAACTTCTTGAAGACATGCCGCCGGTTTATTTGCGGGATATGCTTTTGTGGAGCGGCGAAACAAAATCCATTTCACTAAATCAGACAGCCGGCACCGAAGAAATCATCTGCACAACCATTCGCGGCGCCGCTATGTCGTATGGCGCTATCAGCGGACTTGCCCATCGCGCCATTGCGGCCGCGTTCAACCATTTTGGTTCGTCATCAAACAGCGGTGAAGGCGGCGAAGACGAAAGAAGAAATGTCGGTTGCGAATGGGAATCCGACAGGAGCAAAATCCGCCAGATCGCGTCGGGACGTTTTGGTGTTGATGCAAATTATTTGATTCACGCGGACGAGATAGAAATCAAAATCGGTCAGGGGGCAAAACCCGGCGAGGGCGGACATCTACCCGCAAAAAAAGTAACGCCGGAAATTGCGCGCATCCGAAAAACAAAAGCGGGAATTGATTTGATCAGCCCGCCGCCGCATCATGATATTTACAGCATTGAAGATTTGGCACAGTTGATTCGAAACTTGAGAGAGCTTCACCCGAAGGCCGTCATCTCTGTGAAGGTGCCCAGCATTACAAATCTTGGAACTATTTCCGTGGGCATTGTGAAAGCGGGTGCCGATGTCATTTCCATCAGTTGTTTTACAGGCGGCACTGGTGCGGCAAGTTCCAGCAGTCTCACGCACGGCGGATTGCCGCTGGAAAGAGGCGTCAGCGAAGCGCATCAATATCTTATCGCCAATCAGATTCGCAAGAGAGTGCGCATCCGCGCGGACGGTGGCATCAAGTGCGGACAGGATATTGCAAAAATCATCGCCCTCGGAGCGGACGAAGTGACAATCGGTACACCGCTACTAATTTCGGAATGTTGTGTTTTCTGTCGCGGTTGTAACAAAGGAAATTGTCCCGTGGGCATTGCAACGCAAGACGAGGCAAAGCAGAATACACGTTTCATGCGCGAAAGAATGGGCGACATGATTCCAGATGAAATAAACGCACAGGAGCGCTATCTTGAGGCGAAGAACGGCATCATTCGATATCTCGAATGTCTGGCGAATGATTTCAAAAAGATTCTTGCGACACTGGGACTTAAAACACCTCATGAACTTGTGGGAAGGACGGATCTGTTGAAGCAGAAAATTGCCGGAAATCCGCGATGGGACAGTATGGATCTGGGAGATCTTCTGATAAATTTTCCTACGATGTCACCCTCATCCATTCTCTCGAGCGAGGAGGTTAGGGGGAGGGGGTCAGAGAAAAATGAACGAATCGTGTCCGCAACTCATGAAATTTTTCTTTCACTGAATAACGATGATCATGCCATTGGTGCAACATTGGCAGGCGTTATTGCAAAACAAGGTGGGCTAAAAAAAGATTCACAAATAAAAATCAATGCCACGGGTTACGCGGGCCAAGCGTTTGGTTTTGCGGCAACGAGTGGGATGTCGTTAAGACTTGAAGGTTATGCCAACGATACGGTAGCGGAAGCCATGGGAGGCACAGCGCGCATTACGATTGTTCCGCCGAAAACTTTGAAAAATTTTTCCTCTACACCGCATCTAGTCGGTAACGCGGCGGCTTACGGTGCAACGGGCGGAACACTTTATGTTGCGGGTAGAGCCGGTCAACGCTTCGGTGTGAGAAATTCAGGCGCCACACTGGTCTGCGAAGGTGCCGGGAAATATGCGTTTGAATATATGACAGGTGGCATCGGGATTGTGCTTGGCAAATGCGGACCATGCGTCGGCACCGGCATGACAGGCGGCGAAATTTTTATTTTTGACCAGAAAGTAGCGGCTACATTCTGGTCATTGCCCGATGATAAGGAAAAGATTCTGCACGAAATCCTCAAGGATTATTACAACGAAACGGGAAGCCATACCGCAGGCTTCATTCTTGAAAACTGGCAGGAGCAAAAATCAAAATTCGCCTACCGATCTTAACATCTCCAAAAACCATTAATTTGTCATTCCCGCGAAACTTGTCCCTGCAAGTAGTAGGCAGGGAGCGGGAATCCAGCCAGTTTTAATAGTGACTGGATCCCCGCCGGAGTTTACCCCTGCGGAGGCAGGGGCGGGGATGACGTTGTGAAGGAAACCGCCAACCCATTGAAAATAAAAGATAATTTAAACGCAAAAATAAGCAACTTTTTCTTGTCGTCTGTCGAAAACTTAAGTAGGGGGTCCGCTCGCATAAAGCAGAGAAAATCATGACGAAATTTTTTATCGATAATAAACCGGCAACGCCCCGTGACTACAAGAGACTTACAGAATCTCTGGAAGGAGCGGGCTTCCATATCAAACCACTGGCAGAAGATGGACAATTAACCCAAGCGGATTTGAAAACCGTATTTGTTAATACGGAAACGGAATGGGACAAAAACGAAGCGCAGAACCGACATTTGTGTCTTGGAAATGTTCAGTATTTTGGCGAGATCAGCAAACTTCTCAAAAAATATGGTTTGGATTTTAAAAATTATCTCGATCCCAGATTTTTGCGCCGGTATCCCTGCAATACAGTAGAAGAACTTCCTGCTGAAATTCTTGTCGATCCTCGCTACGCGCTTCCCATTGTTAAAACGCAGGGCTATCTCCTTCACGCTTTTCCGGCATCCATCCGTGACAACCGGGAAGTTGTGTTGGCCGCTGTGCAAAATCTGGGTTCTGCCCTTCAATATGCGTCTGACAGGCTTAAGGCAGATATTGAAATTGTTGTCTCCGCTTATGAGAAAGATTCGATTTCTGCCAGAGTGTATTGTGATTCAAGTCTTACCCAGCGAGATATTCTGGACGAAATGATCATAAGAAGAGGTGCTCCGATTGATGACTTAGAGCGATTATTCCCCAATGGATGGAAAAAATTAATAGCTCGCTTGGAAGCAAAAGGTCTTGTTTTTCCCGGTGGGAGAAACGTTCATAATTATAAAACTTTTGTTCAAGGGCTTTCAGATATTGGATTCACAAAATTTCCCCGCCGATTCAAATCTGTAGAGGATGTCGCGCGGTTATGGACCAACCGTCAAATATTGGAATCAGGGCAAAAGATCGGCAAACCAATTGCTCTCCTGATGTACAATGTCAGTGATTGGAACGGTGTTTTCCAACTCGCTGATGATACCTCAGTTTTTGTCAATGCAGATGGTTTTTTCACGATCTATTATGAGACAAAAGATGACGAGGGAATGTTAAACGTCTTGGAAAAAGTTTCCTCCGAAGGAACCCACGATATTCATACCGTGGTTTTGGCAGGTCATGGAACTCGAGACACACTCCAATTTGGAGAATCTGGAACATTCGAAAATATATTATTTCCCTTTTTTCCCGGCGGAGATCATTCCCTTGATCTGGGAGATCTTAAAGGAAAATTTAAAGAACGGCTTGCCAACTATCTTAAAGGAACTCGGCAGTTGTTTCTCCACGCCTGTTCCAATGGCGAAGGCGGTGAATCCGCTGATAATCTCTCCAATGCCATGGCCCATATTCTTCCCTCCGGTGCTCATGTTTTCAGCACTCAAACCCCCAACAATGTTTGGAAAATCCATATATCTGAAAATTTAGAACTTGCTATTCGTTGGAGAGAAGAGGGTGGCGCTTACAATCCTACTGCCGGATATCAAAAATCGGACGGCGAAAATACTTGGACCGATGCTGTCATGGGAATTTTGTCAGCGCTCGTTTATCTCAAAGATCCGCAAGCTTTGTTAAATCACTTTTAAGGGAATGGTGGAAAATGCGCTTTGCATGGTTGTCATCCTGAACACATTCGCTTCGCTCAGTGTAAACTCCGTGAAGGATCTACTTGATAATATTGGATTCTTCGCGGAATTTATCCTGAGCCCGAACAGATTCTTCGCGGAGTTTATCCTGAGCCCGAACAGATTCTTCGCTTCGCTCAGAATGACAAAGCGAAGGGCTCAGAATGACAAAGCGAAGGGCTCAGAATGACAAAGCGAAGGGCTCAGAATGACAATTTGAAAATTTCAGCATTTTCCACCACCTCCTTTAACTGCCGCAAAATTGAATCAGACGCGGAAGGGCTTTGGTAAGAAGGGCGGGCTCTGCCAAATAAGAAAAGACGATGTGAATACCCTCTTCATAATCATAAAAATATCCGGGGTGAACTAAAACTTCCGTTTGCTCAAGAAGGCGGATCACAAAATCTTCTTCGTCTTCTTTTTTCTCGATTTTTGCCGTCAAATAAAACCCCCCTTGAGGTGGATGAAAATGGATCGAGTCCACATCTTTAAGAAGGGAGAGGCAAAGATTCCGACGAGAGGTTACTTCCTGAATAGTGTGCGTCTTGAAATTTTTTCCTTGTTCAAGAATAGACGGCAGAGCTTTTTGAATCGGTGTGTGCACCGACAAAAACGTATCGGCCAGGGTTTCCAGCGCGTCTACCGCTGGTCCCACACGATTCTTTTCGCCTGAAACAGCGATCCAACCCAGTTTCAAGGCAGGAAGTGCAAACATTTTTGAAAGCCCGTTGAGTGTAAACAAAAGAGGAAAATCGGCAACCGTCCGTGCGCGGGGAAAAATTTCTTTACCAAAATAAAATTCGCTGAAGACCTCGTCACTAATCACCGCCAGATTATAACGATGGGCAATGCGCGCCAGATTTTGAATGGCCTTAGCCGAAGCAACGGCACCTGTTGGATTGTTGGGCGAGATGAGAACAATCGCCTTTGTCTTGGAATCAATACGCTGTTCCAAAGCGTCGAAGTCAATCTCCCATCCCTTTTTTTCATCGAGTGGATAATGTCGAAGCTCAATTTTTGCCAAACGTGCAATGTCATCAAAAAGCGGATAGGCGGGATTGGGGGCAAGAATATTATCGCCCGCTTCGCACAGATAAGAAAAAAGATAGAAAAAAGATTCGCTGGTGCCTGCGGTGAAGAGAATCTCCTCCGGTTGGAAAAAAGCTCCCTGCCCGGAATAATATTGGCACACGCTTTTCCGCGCCTTTAAAAGTCCTTTTGGGTCAGGATGATAATCCTGTTTGTTGAAATAACGTGCGTATTCCTTTTGAAGAATCTCCGAAGGAAAGATAAATCCGTTGTCATTTGGATTTCCGGAAACAAGAGAAAGAACCGGTTTCCCCTCCCGAATGCGATTGCGATAGGCTTGTGTCAACTTGTTCAGCATGGATTGGCGAGGTATGCGGTACCTCGTGGCTTAGTCAAGCATTAGTCAAGTTATTGGTAAAGAAGGTGGCCTAGGCTCAATTGAGTCATATTGAGCCAAAATCGTTGACTTTTTTGGCTCAATATGGCTTCATCTTATTGAAATTATTAAGGAAATGAAAATATCTTTCAAAGTGTTGTTTGTATTATTAATAACGGGGTTGGGATTTTTTCTCCAAGCAGGCGAACTAAACGAGAGGCCAAAAATTAGTAGTGCGAAAACGTGGACGCTGAAAATGGAGTATCACGGAGCAGTCGTGCGGAACCCAATAAGCACTACAATAACAATAGATTCCAGCGGGGAAATGACGCTTAAAAAGTCTGACCAGATGGAAACGCTAATAAAAAATATTACCGAAGACGAACTGAGCACATTAAAAACCGCCATCAATAAAGCCTATCTGTTAAATCAGCGTGATGTAAATTACGTTGGAATACCTTGTGTGGGGAGTAAAGGAGTGACTGTAAATTACATCATGGGTAAAAGGGTGAATAAATTCGAAATCAGCGGTGCCGCATTGTGCAATATTAGACCAAGAAAATTAAAAAACTTAATGGATGAAATCAAACAACTTCGAGTAAAATATTTTCTGAATGTTGCGGGGTTGGAGACCGTGTCTGTTGAGATGTCCCTCTAGGAAATGAAAGACCAGCCGTCAAAACATAGTTCATCTTACAAAGAAATTTCTCCTTGCGGTGCTGAATGGCAAGGCCTATGGCCTCTTCTGCTTGGTACGCGCTACCAGCTTGTTTTTTAAACGATGACTTTTTATTGTGCTCATGGCAAAATGAAGCACCGTGAATGTAAAACGTTACACTCTGTTGTTGTTGGTCTTTTTGGTTTGTTACTGCATTGTTTCCCGTGCGCAAGAAAAAATACAAGCTCCCTTAGATATTCAAGTGCCTCTTGCAAATGAGCCACAACCTAATTCTGATGCGCTGGATAATCCAAAATTTGTCGCGGGGGAACTGATCCTGAAATTTAAGCACGATCAGGGCGAAGAAATTCTTTCAAATTT
Organism: Deltaproteobacteria bacterium; assembly: GCA_016213065.1. Lineage (NCBI taxonomy): Bacteria > Pseudomonadati > Myxococcota > Myxococcia > Deltaproteobacteria bacterium. Next base: position 8,839 of record JACRBV010000007.1, on the reverse strand, counting down.
CGCCAAAGATCCCATTTTGAAGAGAATACTTCAAGCGCATCCCCTCGAATATTCAGGCAGGATTTTCCCCGAATTCAAAACCAGAGACGCCCTGCAGAACCATGTAAACGAGATAAAAAATAAATTTCCGGAGCGCTCAAAAAGGATTTACGATACGTCCGTACCCGATCTGCAGAGGTATTTTATTCTTGTGTTCCGCGATAAAAAAACTCCGGTTGAATCTTTGGCAAGGGAATTCATGGCGAGTGAAAATATAGAATTCGCCGAACCAGACTACATTGGTACGCTGGATACATTGCCAGTCCTTCTTCCAAACGATCCGTATTTTTCGTCACAAAATTCGTGGGGACAGGGGTTGGATGATCTGTGGGGACTTCATATTATAAATGCCCCGGAGGCATGGCAGATCGAACACGGAAAATCGGGAAAGATTACGATTGCAGTCATAGATGGTGGTTTTGATTGGACGGGCAATCTTTTGCTGTGGGAGGAACTCGGTCCCAATGTCTGGACGAATACCAGTGAGGAACCCGCACCGCGCAATCATCGTGATGATGATCGCAACGGATATGTTGATGACTATTTTGGTGTTAATCTTGAGCAAATGAATCCGAACAGCCCACTTCCATACGATGGCGGTACTGTCCCGTATGACAATGGCAGTGGACACGGAACGCTTATCGCCGGCATTATAGCTGCCAAGGGCAATAACGCTAAGGGAATCGTGGGAATGATGTAGGACGCAAAGTTAATGCCTATCAGAACGGCCGGGGCAAGAGGCGATCTCAAATCATTTCAAGTTACAAAGGGAATTGAATACGCCGCAGATAATGGTGCGGATGTGATCAACATGAGTTTTGGTAACATGACCGGCAACCTTGTTAAGAGCGTCATGCGATACGCGGCCGCACAAGGAGTTGTGCTTGTGGCATCGTCGGGAAATGAGTCGGAACATACTATTGTAAACAGGATACCGGCGGGTTTCAAAGATGTTATAACCGTTGGAGCCTCAACACATTTGGATACGCGTGCAAGTTATTCCAACTATGGTTTTGGTTTGGATGTTGTTGCTCCCGGCGGAGAACAAACGGATATTTTGTCCCCCAAGGCCGCCTATTATTGTGATACAAATTCACCAAATATCGTCGGCGATTTTTATTTGAGGGCCCGAGGCACAAGTTTTTCTGCTCCTTATGTGACAGGGCTTGCAGGCCTTCTCTTATCAAAAGAACCGGACCTTTCTGTGGAAGAAATAAGGCAAAGGCTTAGGATGACTGCGGTAGATATAGAAAAACCCGGTTGGGATTTAGAAACGGGCTGGGGCCGGATTGATGCGTATGGTGCATTAAACAGCGGCAATAGATGCATCGCCAGAATTGATTCTCCCATAAATGGTGACACTCTGGATTATAAATCCAGACCGAAAATTCTGGGCAGTGTCGGCGGTTCTTCATTTAAGAGATACACACTCGAATTAAATTTTGATGGGAATAATAAACTTATTCAGGATGGAACCATTGCCGTTGAAAAAAATGTATTCACCAACGTAGACCTGTCCGGCCGCATCGGCCGTTTTATTGTCAGACTTAGGGCTTATGATGCATCGGGTACCAAGTGTGCCGAAGATATAATATCTTTTGCTTCCGGATTTAAATTCTCTCATGCAGTTCTTCCCCTGCCGATAAATCTGGTGCATCCCACAATGGGGATAGGGGAAATGGAATTTGTTAGAGATAGGAATGGAAGTCCTGTGGATAACCTTCTCCTCAACTGGAGGTCGCTAACATACGAAGACAAAAATGGTGTCATCGCAGGTTTTCCAAATTTACGTGATAATATGATGGCGCTTCCATTTACCGAACTGTTACTTCCCTCGAATGATTCAGGCATTGCCTCCAACGTGGGGGATATTAACACGGATGGCCGTGATGATATCGCAATCACGGATAAATATGACAGAGTTTTAATAAGGTGGGGAGGAAATGCCGGATATACATCTATCGAAGGATTTCCTGACTCTCCAACGTCGTCTGTTTTGTTTTCCCCCACATCCGGTGATATTGACGGAGACGGGAAAACAGATCTCATCATCATGCACAGTACGCGGAAACTCTATATTTTTCTGGGAAAAAATTTTCAGAGATGGTCTCAACCCCATATATCGTCCTCTTCTGCCGATATAATAATGGACCTTCCTTTTGAGTACGATACTTACAATCAAGCGTCTATACAATCCGGCCATGATGTGAATGGCGACAGATGTCATGACATTCTTGTAAACCGGCAACCAACAACAAGCGATACCTCCACAAGTTATCTGATATTTGGCGGGACAAATTTTGCGTCAAATGTGCAAATGACAGCGTTTCATGCAACGCCATTGCACGTTAATTACCATCCATCCGAAAATTGTTATGGGCATTTTGTTAATGATATAAACGGCGATGGCCTTGGTGATATTGCCTTCAATTGCACCCCGCCTTTTGTTGCGCCGATTGGGGCTTTGTTTGACAGGCCGGCTGTTCAGGTCTTTCTTGGGAGAAAAAGATTTCCGCTTTCATTTGATATTCTGAATGATGCAGATGCCCAATGGCAAACGGAAGAAAATAGACCAACCGAAGCATCCACCGGAATTTCTTCGCTTGGCGATATGAATGGCGACGGCCTTGCCGACTTTTTCCTGTTAACAGAGAAACATTTATATTTATTGGTGGGCTCCGATAAAGCGGACAAATGGCACAAGAGTGATCTCCTCTACAACGCGGACCAAATAATAGATTTGTCATTTGAGGGAAGAGCTTCACTGGCGGGCGATAGTAGTCCATACAATCAAAACGCGGGAGACATTGACGGTAACGGTATTAATGATCTTCTCCTGACTGAGCGAACTGGAAATAATATACATATCCTTTTTGTGGACAACAAACCCCAGACTGTATTACGGCCCGAAATGGATACGGGCGTTTCCTCTTATATCTTTTTTAGCAAAGCAGGCGTGCGCATATATAATGATGGCTCCACAAAGGCAAAAATATCCGGTTTTAGCGTGGTGAATGAAGGAAGGGCTAGATTGCGTGTTCAATCCGAATCCTGTGCGGGAGCGGAAATCCTGCTCCGTTCCTACTGCAGTATTACATTGAGAGATGGTTCATCCTCTTTGCAAAGGCTCCTAAACCGACATCCCGCAACACTTGTAATCAAAGCCAATGACAAAAATGCAGATGTCTACGGCAATCTCAAATTTCCAATCGGCTGGTGAAATGAAAATTTCTTTCAAAGAAGTTAGTGCGGACAATATTCAGGAAGTTCACGAAGTGTATGGCGTGATCCGGCAGGCTCCACAATATTTTTTGAATGTTGCTGGGTTGGAGACCGTATCTCTTGAGACGGCTCTTAAGGAAATGAAAGATCAGCCATCGAAACATGCTCCATCTTATAAAAAAATTTTTCTCCTTGTGATGTTGGACGACCAACCCATTGGGGTTGTTGATCTCCACAAGGATCATCCGAATGTTGGCAAAGCCTATATTGGTCTTTTACTGATCGGAGAAAAGTTTCAGAAAAAAGGAATTGGCAAAGCTGTGTATGAAAATCTGGAGACATGGGTCAAAAAAAATTATGAGGTGGAAATTTTTGTGCTGGGTGTTAGCGTCGCCAACAACGTGGAAGGTTTCTGGACAAAAATGGGATTCAAAAGAAACGGAAAAACCTATTTGTGGGGAGAAAAAAATAAAACCACCCAAGTTTTTGAAATGGAAAAGTTTCTTAATCCGTCAAAAATTCGATGACTTCTTTGGCTTTGGGAAATTGTTTGAGAAGTTCTGGTCGTTTTCCCATTTCAAAGTCGGCGAAATCAAAACCCGGAGCGACGGTACAACCCACAAAAGAGTAACGACTGCCGGAATTGGAATAGGCGCCAAACCAATAACCTTCTGGGACAACATGCTGAACTTTTTGGTTTGGTGTCAAAAAACTAAAGAACACTCTGCAAAAATCTCACAACATTTCGATGGGTAATATTCTGGATTATATTTTGTTTCAAGTCTGGTTTTTGTTTCATCAAATCAATCAATTTTGGATAACAGGCGGAGGAATCAAATCCCTCGTGAAAAAACCGGTGATCGGCTGGCATATTAAACTGGAGGGACACTGCTTTTGTGTCAAAAAAATCGGCACCGAAGCAGAGCGTTTCTTCAGCCCCCAATTTCAGTGCATGTTCAATTTGACGCAGAAAACAATCACTGCTTTTGTGTCCGATAAAATCATAAATAAAATTTAAACCAATCAATCCTTTCCTTCGGATGATTTCCTTTGCCAGATCATCCGGAAGATTTCTGTCGTGTTTCTCAACAGCTCTAAAGTTGGAATGACTCGCAATCACAGGAAAATCGAGGCTTCGCTTTGCGATAAAATCCAGAATGCCGTGAGCAGAAGCATCGGAGGTGTGACTGAGATCAATGGCGATTTTTCTTCCGGAAAGATATTGAAGCAATTCCTTGCCGTCTTCTTTGAGTCCCACATTTTGCGTTGTATTCCCGCCGCAAAAACGGTTTTCCGGAAAATGGGTCATGCTGATATAAAGAATTGGACTGGTAATTTTTATGATTTCTTCCAAACGCTGGAAACAGCGGTCCAGCGGTTCCTCTTCCGTGGAAAAACCCGAAGCATTTTCAATGGCAAAGATAATTCCGATTTTGCCCTGATCTTTGGCGCACACAACATCGTTTTTATTATGAATGCGCAAAAAATCTTTTGGATATTTCACATCCAAATTCTGAAAAATATTTGCCTCCCGAACGCCTCTTTGAGCAGATACGTCATTCGTGTCGGTATAAGCGGCAAGCACCTGAAAAAAAACACCACCGGCTCTTAATTTTGGGACGAAACAGAGTAACTCTTCGTCAAAAACGGTTTTTTTGGGACTACTTTCGAGGTAGTCCAAAAGGTCGCAATGAAGATCCGCAATGGGCATTTGCATTAGAGCCTCCTATCACAATTTTGTCCGACGGGTAAAGCAAGGAGTTACCCTTGATGCTTGACAATGCCTACCCCCTAAGCATAATATGTAAGGTATGAAACCAGCCTCAAAAAAAGCTCTACAAGCCTTTAAACAATGGGGAGAAGCGGGGGGAAAAAAGAGGGCCAAAAACCTTTCATCTTCAAAGCGTCAATCCATCTCGAGGCATGCGGCGGAAGTGCGTTGGGGCCTGCAGAAGACAGGCGAAACATCCATGCCAAGTGTGCGCCTTAAAGAGTCACTGTGGGAAGATGCGGTTTATTTGGAAGAAGTCCTCTCTCATGGAGGTTTAGAAGACTGGAAAGAACTTCGCCGCAAGATTGCCGACCGTCCTTTTGGTGCTGAAGCTGTTGCTCTTGAAAAAGTCCTTAATGCTATGGACATTTACGGAGCAACTTCATTGTGGAAGGGAATCCTTGGCCATTTGCGAGGATCTTTCTCATGAAAAAAAAAACAAACAAGCTCCCTGCATGGGAAGAATTGCTTTCAGCACAAACTCTTTTCCAATCCCATTTTCCAGAATCTGTTCTTGTTGGAGGAACCGCCGCGGCGCTTCATGCCGGCCATCGCATTTCAATAGATGCCGATCACGTTTTGCCTGATCTCAAAAAACGTTTTGCCGAAATTTTAGGTCAAGTGGAAAAGGAGGCCGGTTGGAAAACGAGCCGGATGGAACCACCAGTTCTTATTTTGGGAAATTTTCAGGGAGTGCGAACCGGTATTCGCCAACTAATTCGAAAAAAACCTCTGGAAACAACAATGGTAAAGGGACTTCGTGTTCCAACTGTTACTGAAACTCTCAGAATAAAAGCCTACTTGATTGTAAAAAGAAATACGACGCGCGATTTTATCGATTTTGTTGCTCTCTTTGATCATCTAGGAGCCGAAAAAGCTTTGAAGGCACTGGCGTCGCTGGATGACCTTTATCCGCAGGAGAATGAGGAGTCTGTATCGAAACAGCTCGCCTTGCAGTTGGCCCAACCAAAACCGTGGGACCTGACACAGACCGATTTAAGTCAATACAAATCACTGAAGGAACCTTACACAGACTGGAATGAAGTGAAACGAAGAGCGGGCGCGGCCGGTCTTAGAATTTTGGAATCTCTTTTGTGCTGAGATGAATACATGATTCGCAAATTAGCTTCAAAAAAATACCGGCTTTATTCCCGCAAAAAGAATCCAAAGACGGGCAAACGCCGGAATCTCGGCACTTTCACCACGCGTGCCGCCGCCTTGAAACACGAACGCGCCATTCAATTTTTTAAACGGAGGGGATAGTGGATCCAAAACAAATCATCGAGCTTGTTCAAGGGGATATAACCAAAGAAGAGGTCGATGCCATTGTTAATGCGGCCAATTCGGCGCTTGCGGGAGGCGGGGGTGTTGACGGGGCGATTCACCGCGCTGGCGGTCCTGCCATCATGGACGAACTCCGCCGACGATATAAAGGTTGTCCAACCGGTTCCGCGGTCATCACCACGGCGGGTAATCTCAAGGCTCGTTACGTGATTCACGCTGTGGGTCCTCGCTGGCGGGGCGGTGAAAAAGGGGAGGCAGAACTTTTGGCTTCTGCCTATCGCAAGAGTTTGGAGTTGGCCAAGGAACATCTTTGCAAAACCATTTCGTTTCCCGCCATTAGTGCGGGTATTTATGGCTATCCGCTGGACGAAGCGGCAGAGATTTCTCTTCGAACAGTTTCCGATTTTTTGAAAGAACACGCAGTATTCCAAAAAATCCGTTTTGTTCTTTATGATGAGAAGGTGCTGAAGGTTTATCAAGATGCATTTCGTAGAATGACAGGAAAATAAAGGGGTAAAGGGGTCAACTTGATTTTTCACTTTTGAAATCCAAAATAGAAAAACCGCTACCCCAAAAGGGTCAACGGATTTTTCTTCCGGTTAAAAGTGAAAAGTAAATACTCGACCCCTTGACAACATACTTGTCGATCCAGATTTCGGTTTCAAAGACCTCAAAAAAATAAAAAAAAGACGCAACCTTTTTGGGTTTTATCCGATAACTTGTTGCAAGAGCGCAGGCTGTCTATTAAGAAGCCGCGCTTCAATCGCTGTTCTTATGAAATGACTCAAACATGGATTATTTAACCGAGAAGACACAACAATATGAAACCGCCGGATGGATGATCACGGCCACGGGATTCGCCGGATATATTCCCGCTTTTTTCTGGTTTAAGGGGGGCCTCGATCAGGCCGTCTGCACCAACATCAGCCGCACTTGTGGTATCGACCTGTCGCCCGCCCAGTGCCGTGAATTCAAGGACAGATTTACAAGGGAAGCGGACAGTCGATTTTCTGATTCGGCCGCGAGTCTTTTGCGCAACCCCAGACAAATCTCGCGGCAGTTCAGTTCGCTGGTGGAGAGACTCAAGGTCTTAAACCCTAAGATGGCGGCTCCATTTCTGTCGCAGGAGGCGGCCTTCTTTGTCGGGGCGTCGACCGTTCAAATCGATTTGACTTTGCTCGCACAAAGGGCTGGCATCAATTTTTTTGTGGCGCTCCCCTTCACCGTCTCTCTGTTATGGGCCAGCACGAACATCAGGCGCCTGCTGACCATGGGATACGTGGCGCGGGAGCTCGCGCTCTTTGGCGCCACGAACGCGGCGATGTGCAAAGCCGCGCGGGAATTCCGCCCCGCGGAATTAGAAGCAGAGGCAAGCGCCAATATCCAAACGGATCCAGAAACAGATGAACCATTCTTGGTCGATGGGTCCTCTTGCCAGACAGGATTTGGCTGTCTTGCAACTTATACAGGAGAAGGGTCCGCGCCAGTTGATACTATGTTTCTAATTCCCCTTCCATCGGGTTTGCTGACCGCACTGTTGCCCTCCGTCGCGGCAGAATCCGCACTTGAATCAGGCGCAGTTTTTTTAAATCTCGCAGAGGCGTTTTAAAAAAGGAGTAAAGGTTTATGGGTGGCACTGAGATGACATTGAGATGAGGCTTGATTCTGTTCTCCAGCTTTGTTATCTTGGCCTCAGTTATGGAAATGAAACCTTGGAAGAAAATTAAACAGGAATATAAAGATCGATGGGTTGCTATGACCGATTGGGAAGAAGACGAGCATGGCGATGTTACGAAGGGATACGTTGCTTACACCAATCCAAGTCAAAATGCCTTTTATGAATATCTAAAAGGACATTTCCCCAAAAAAGACCTCGCCGTTCGTTTCACCGGTAAAGTTCGTGTGCCTCTTTTATTCGGAACAGCTATTGAAGAAACATGAAAGTAGTGTCCTACACCTATCCTGACAGCGATGATGTCATTTCACTCCCCGGAAAAATCTCCGGGCCTTTGCGTTCTCAAAATGTTCTTCTGGTTTTTGATCCGGGAGCCTACCGAACCATTATTAAAACAAGTTTAACAGATGCACTGGGATATCAAGCCGGCGCTGAAAGTAAAAAAGTGGCAACAAGTTCCATAATTGGTAAAGAATACGGCTATACGCTTAAACTACAGAAGTTGAGTATATTGGGCTTTTCCTTTGCAGATATTGAGGTGACCAGTTTTGACCTTCCGGAAAAATATGCAATTGATGGATTGATCGGCTTAGACATTTTGAAAAAATTCGAAATTCTTTGGAGACACAAGGATCGGTTTTTGGAATTTCGGTTGTTATAGTTTTCTATACCAAAGATGAATGAAATCATTTCTGTGCAATGCCCCCATGATCTGACCCCGGTTTACTGGACAGTTTTTTAGGCGGCAACGGGACAATCCCGCTCATACTGAGTCGGACACTTATAATCAAGTGCCGAATGCCTGCGCCAGTTGTTGTAAAACCGTTCAATGTAATCCTGAACACATT
>JACRBV010000006.1 GCA_016213065.1 Deltaproteobacteria bacterium | reverse complement strand
GTTTGGGGATGGGCAATGATGCTGGTGTCAATGCCGACCACATCCTCGCGCCACTGAACGGTCCTACGCCACCATGATTCTTTGACATGGTGTTTGAGTTCCACCCCCATCGGTCCAAAATCCCAAAAACCGTTCAATCCACCGTAAATTTCACTGGATTGAAAAACAAAACCACGCCGCTTGCACAGGGAAACCAGCGTGTTCATGTCGACAGATGCTGTCATAAGGAGGCGTGCGTAACATGCAGGGTTGGCACCGTCAATTATTGATTGGACACACAGATTGTCTGCTTGAAAAAAACACGCCCGGAGTATAGTTTCAAAAAATAAAAACTAAGGAGGGATTGTGAAAAAACTTACGTGGCTTTTACCGGCATTAATTCCTTTGTGTCTTCTCCAAATGGGTGGTCGTTCCAGCGGAAAGCATCATCGTCTTACCCCCCATTCCTCTGCAAGTGGGTCTTTGGGAAAGACCTGTCGTCCGGATCACTCGTGCGACAAAGGGCTTGTCTGCAAAGGTGAAATTTGCATCCAGCAAGTTACGGGCGGCGACACCTCCGGTGAGCCGGCGCCCCAGGGCGGTGGTGGAGGCAAAAAAGATACACCGTCCGGCGGCAGTTCTTCTGGTGGTGACAGTCCTTCCGGTGGTAACAGTCCTTCCGGGACCGCCCCTCTCAGTGGCGACCCGAATCACATCGAAGGCTATTACCGTTCCGTATGGACTTGCACTTGCAACCCGGATATCGGCGGCCCTCCCATAGAAAACGATGATGAAAGAATTGTTTTTAAGCCGTTTCCAAATGATAACGGTATGTGGGTGATGTATTACGATATCAGCAATGGTGGATTTACCTACCACGGAGGGAACTGTTCCATTGATCGTTCCGGGGGCATAATGGTTTTGTGCGATAAATGCACTGTTTCAGGAAAGAAAATTACATTTAAACCATGCCGAACCGAGGGTTGCATCTGCGATTCTGTTTGGACGAAAACACGCGAATTCGAAAAGGATTAAGAACCATGTTTTTTAAAAGGCACCTCTAAAAACCTATGAAAATCATAATTTGTCATTCTGAGCGAAGCGAAGAATCCACTTTGTTATCAAGCATATCCTTCACGGAGTTTACACTGAGCGAAGCGAATGTGTTCAGGATGACAAGCGGGGTTTTTAGAGGTGCCCTTAAAAAATCATGGGGCTTGATTGCCCTTTTAGGTTTGACGGCATGCACCAACAATCCCTTTGGCAGTTTTTTTTCAAGCGACAACAGAATTGCCGTTTCGGTTGAAAAACCTCTGGTTGAAGAAAAACAGCCGACCCTTTCCCTGCCGGCAACACTGGCTCCCAGTGAAAAAATCGAAATTCAGTTTCCGATAGACGTTAAAACTGAACGGGTCACCGCCAACATTGGTGATTCCGTGAATCAGGGAGATCTTCTTTTTACACTCAACGAACAGGATTTCATTCTCAAACAGGCCCAATTGAAATCACAACTTTTGGAAAAAGAGGCCATGGCGGAAAAAAATGGTTATTTTTATAAAAACCGCGACCGTCTCCTTCAGGAAGGAAAAATTGACAAATCGCTTTATGAAGCGGTGGAATCGGAATCAAAGGCAAGCGATGCCGCTGTGGAGCGTGTCAAATCGGACATTGCGGTTGTGGATAACCAGCTTCACCACATCAATTTTAACGCCCCATTTTCCGGAATGATTACCTCAAAAAATATGGTCGGCGGAGTAAATATTCCGGCGCATCAAACCGTTTTAACACTTGTCAAACCCGACCCAATGCTTGTTGTCTTTAATCTTCCCGCAGGCGACACCCAATCGGTTCGGAAAGAAACTCCGGTTCAGGTGAAAGTGGAAGGTTTGAGAGAACAAAAATTTCCCGCAATCGTTAGCTTTATTAATCCGGAACTCGATGGTGCCCATCATACTTTTGAAGTCAAGGCGGCGCTTCCCAATCCCAACTTGGTTTTCAAGGGAGGCATGCAAGCTCAAGTGCAATTTGTGAGTCCCCAAAAAGTAAAAATATTGAGCATCCCTTCACAAGCCGTTTTGAACGACAGCAACAGGGATTATGTCTATGTGGTCCGGCAAAACAGGGCTTGGCGGGTGCGCGTTTATACGCGCAAAAATGAAGAAAACCCAAACCTCACAGAAATTCAGGAAGGTTTGACAGAAAATGACATCGTGGTAACGAAGGGACAAGATCAACTCAAAGAAGGTTCCGAGGTGAACCTATGGCGGTAGTAAAAAAATTCTGCATTTTGATGTTTGGATTTTTAATTTGCCGCTCTGCCCACGCCTACACTTGGCAAGTCATAGATCAAGGCTTTGCTTATACCAATTTCGGAAACGTTCATGCCTTCCAAATCGACCCGAAACTTTTCAGATTTTCTGTTGCCACGGCAAAAGATTTTGGCGCCTCTGATGCAACCGCCGCCCTATTAGCCAAAAAATCAAAAGCCATTTTGGTTGTGAATGGCGGCTTCTTCAGCCCGGAACATAAATCTCTGGGACTTTTGGTGCGGAATGGTCAAACCATCAATCCTCTTCATCCCACTTCTTGGTGGGGCGTTTTTCAGATTATTGATGGAAAACCCAGCATCGTTCCGCAACGTACTTTTCAGCAGGATAAAAACATCGAGATCGCCCTGCAAGTGGGACCAAGACTGGTTGTTCAGGGACAAGTGCAAAAATTAAAACCTTCCATAGATCCGCGCTCCGGCATCGGCATCCAAAACAATGGAGATATTGTGATTGCCGTAACGGATAATTCAGAAATGTCGATGACGGAATTCGCCGATCTCTTTCGCAAACCTCAAGAGGAAGAGGGTTTGGACTGCACAGACGCCCTCAATCTGGACGGAGGCGGTTCCACGCAACTCTATTTTAAATGGAAGGGATCGGAAGTTGATCAACCCGGTCTTTCCCGCATCGCCAACGGCATCGCTATTTTCCCACGGCGGTAGATTGAATTATTTTGGATTGTTTGCTGACAAAATCGAAAAATTTCTCCGGAGATATGATTTGAACGTCCCTTTCCATTGCTCTGTATGGCGCCTCTCCCTGCAATTTTGCCTCATAAAGGGTAATCCCTTCCTGATAAACCATCACCAAATCCACTTCCTTTTTCTGCTTGGTTGAATACCAGTAGTATGTTCGTTCACACAATCTCGATGCGTGACTGACAACAATGCTCTCAAACAATCTTCCACGAAATTCCGGTTCGCTCAATTTCAATCGCATCCAGTCAAACATATTGGGCGTTCCAACACGCCATGTTGCTGAAATGGTAAAAAGCAGTGGATCAATAAAATATAATTTTCTCGCTTTCTGAAACGCAGCCCCTTTTATTCTCTCGTTGTAGCAGTAATGGATAAAACACAGAAAGGCGTCTTGCAGGTGTTCCACATATTGCAACGCCGTCTCATGGCTTTTGACCGGGGAGTTTTCAATCAGGATCGGCCATGTTATTCTGGAACTCATGGTTTCGGCGATGCGAAAAAGAATTTGTTTGAGCGTCTCCTGCCTCAGTTCGTATTTTTGGGCATCGCCTGCAATCCAGTTGCGATAAGTCTCATAAGTGGAATCGGTCACATAACCATGCGTTGCAAAATCGGCAATGGCTCTTGGAAATCCGCCAATCAGCATATAGATATTCAGCATTTCATCCCGATTTTTATTTTTGAAACATTCCAGTCCGCAAATTTCGGGAAAAGAAAGGGGATATAATTTGTAGTCTTTTCCTTCTCCTCTCCTGCCCGGCAATTTTTCACTGCTCTCCTTCAAATCTCTGGAATTGGAACCCGTCAGAATGACGCTGGCATTTCTCAAAAATCCCATATTGGCAAGCGCAAGTATGGCGCGTTGCCATGATGGAATAAATGAAATCTCATCAAGAAAAATGTATACATGTTCCGATAATTTCGCTTCGAGACATTCCATTAAAACATGTTGCAGTTCTTTCCGGGATTCTAGAGATTCACAGCTTAAATAAATGACCGAGGAAGGTTTCGCTCCTCCCATAACAATTTTTTTTATGAGGAGCTTGAGAGTTGTTGTTTTTCCAACCTGTCTTGGACCCCGAATAATATTGATGTCTCCCCTGTTGAAAGTGATGGCATCAAGCAGAGGGGGATCGTATTTGTAAGGTTTATCCTGAATTTCCAGCAGATGCTGGTCCTTCAATATGAGGAAGGCGTCTTTCCACCAAGGGTTTTGCAATTCCAAGAGATTCGAATTCGTAACCATATGAAATCAATATATTATTCAGATTAAAGCCTTTTCTGCGATTACAATCGCATATTATACTTCACCCAAATAACTGTCCAGAAAATTTTGTACAGGCATTAAAGTTACGAATTCATGCTGTCTAGGAATTCTTTGTTTGTTTTTGTCGGACGGACTTTGTCGAGTAGGAATTCCATCGCATCGACAACGCTCATCGGTACCAGTAATTTTCGCAAGAGCCAGACCCTCTGTAACGTGGACTCGGGCAGAAGCAGTTCTTCTTTGCGCGTTCCCGATTTGGCAATATCCATACACGGGAAAATTCTCTTTTCCATGAGTTTCCGGTCGAGAAGAATTTCCATGTTGCCGGTTCCCTTAAACTCTTCAAAAATAACTTCATCCATGCGACTGCCGGTATCCACAAGCGCTGTGCCGATGATGGTCAGCGAACCACCTTCTTCAATATTTCTGGCCGCACCAAAAAAGCGTTTCGGTTTATGAAGGGCATTCGAGTCCACACCACCGGAAAGAATTTTTCCGGAAGGAGGAACCACGGCGTTATAAGCTCTGGCCAAACGAGTGATACTGTCGAGCAGAATCACCACATCTTTCCCGCCTTCAACCAATCGCTTCGCTTTTTCGATGACCATTTCGGCAACCTGAACGTGGCGCTGTGCGGGTTCATCAAAAGTGGAAGAAACCACTTCCGCTTTCACATTTCTCTGCATATCCGTCACTTCTTCCGGACGTTCATCAATCAGCAAAACAATGAGCGCCACTTCGGGATGATTTTTGGTAACCGCATTCGCGATATTCTGGAGCAAAATGGTTTTACCGGCTCTTGGCGGAGAAACAACCAGCGCGCGCTGACCTTTGCCGATGGGGCAAAGCAAATCCATGATGCGTGTTGAATAATTATTCCGGTCAAATTCAAGATTGAGACGCTCTTCAGGATACAACGGAGTTAAATTATCGAACAAAATTCTTTCACGTCTTTCATCGGCAGGTTCAAAATTAATTTGTTCCACTTTCAAAAGAGCGAAATAACGTTCGGAATCTTTTGGAGGACGAATCTGACCGGAAACGGTGTCGCCGGTTCTCAAATTAAATCGGCGAATCTGGGAGGGAGAAACATAAATATCATCGGGACCGGGGAGATAATTATAATCGGGGGAGCGCAAAAAACCGAATCCATCAGGAAGACATTCCAAAACTCCTTCGCCATAAATTGCGCCGCTCTGGCTTGCGTGGGCTTGCAGGAGCGAAAAAATCAATTCCTGTTTTCGTAGATTGGCCGCCCCTTCAATATTGAGAGCATGAGCCATGTCCATCAACTCGCCAATTTTTTTGGCTTTGAGCTCATTAAGATGCATAGATGTTCCTCCTGAAGCAGATTTGCTTACGCATGAGATTGAAATGAAATGTCGGATGATTTTTTAGCAGTCGATGTCGCCACTTATGGCAAGGAACCAATAAAAGTCAAGATTTAAAGCCTCGAAAAAAGACATAAGCCTTGACAGCCTCTTCAAAGCTTGTTACTATCCAGCAGATTTTTCATCAATGATTTCAACCACTTAGGGCAGGTATTTATGGTCTCAAAACAAAAAAGCGTTCAATTTACGAAGATGCAGGGG
>JACRBV010000005.1 GCA_016213065.1 Deltaproteobacteria bacterium | reverse complement strand
TGGCTTGCCACGGACCCGTTGTTGTTTGTGCGGCGGCAGTAGGTGCAGGTGGTGTCATTTTTTTCTCCTCTTTCCCTTTGCATTGGATGGATAAAGTCGCTATCAGAAGTGTCGTCAAAAAAATATGCGTTTTTTTAAATCTCATTTCCTCCCCCTTTTTATTTATTTTTGCTTTTTGATATTTAATTTTTGTCTTCCCAGCGTCAGCTGGGCCTTACCTTCTCCCCAAGGCTATGTCAACGACTTTGCCTCTGTTTTAAGTCCCGAAATGCTTTCCGCTCTGGAAGAGGAATCGGGAAAATTCAAACAAGTGAGCGGCATTGAACTGGCAGTTGTCACAGTTCCTTCATTGGAAGGAATGACCGTGGAAGATTATGCGGTCAAACTTTTTGAAAATTGGAAAATTGGGCAGAAGGGAAAAGATAATGGTCTTTTGTTTTTGGTGGCCCCCACAGAACGCAAAGCACGCATTGAAGTAGGCTACGGCCTCGAAGAAATTCTTAATGATGCCAAAGCCACGCGCCTCTTGCGCGACTATTTCGTTCCGTACGCAAAAGAAGGAAAAATAAATGTCGGCATCGCAAAAACCGTGGTGGCTATTTATAAAACTTTTGAAGGAGAAGGACGCCCCGACGCGCATAAAAAGAAATCAAAACAAAATCCGTTCGTCACCTTTTTAATTGTTATCGTGCTTATTTATTTAGGCCTTCGTCATCCGTGGTTGCTGTTTTTCTTTCTATCCGGTTCGAGCCGTTCCAGCGGATCCGGCGGATTTGGGGGCGGCGGTGGTTTTGGAGGGTTTGGCGGAGGCTCTTCCGGTGGCGGAGGGGGCTCCAGCAGTTGGTAAACAAAGGACCATGGACAAGGGAATGACCATGGACAATGGACAAGGGA
This sequence comes from Deltaproteobacteria bacterium, assembly GCA_016213065.1. Classification (NCBI taxonomy): domain Bacteria; kingdom Pseudomonadati; phylum Myxococcota; class Myxococcia; species Deltaproteobacteria bacterium. The sequence goes on along the minus strand of JACRBV010000005.1, from coordinate 5,562 downwards.
CAATGGACAAGGGACAATGGACAAGGGACAATGGACAAGGGACAATGGACCAGAAACTAGAAAAGCAGTTGGTCCATTGTCCACGGTCCACGGTCTATGGTCCATCGTCCATGGTCCTTCCTATGGAGGCAATATATGATGACACCAAAAGACCTGATCCCAACGTTTGAAGAGCGCTTTGCCGAAAATCTGGAGTCCGTCATTCTTTACGGCTCTGCGGCTGGAAAAAGTTTCATTGAAAAATATTCAAACTACAATCTTCTCGTCCTTATCAAAACTGAAATGGAAACGAATCTTCTGGCGGGCGATAAAAAAATCAGGCAGTGGCTTAAAAAAAATCCACCCCCCCTCATTTGGGATCTCAATTTTTTCAACAATTCTATCGACGTCTTCCCGCTCGAATTTCTTGAGCTTCAGAAACACCATCGTATTTTATTCGGAAAACCCCTTCCCTCTTTTGAAGTAGAACTTAAAAATTTAAGACATCAGGTAGAAATGGAACTCCGCGGAAAATATCTGCAGATCAAGCACCACCCTTCCTATCTTTTGGGTGAATCCAGAGAGTGCATCCAATTTTTAATGAAAACTCTCCCTTCCATACTGACACTTTTTAAGGGTGTTCTTTATCTGTCCAAAAAAGAACCCGAAGAAAATTGGAAGCGAAGAATTGAACGACTTGCATTCCTCGTCAATTTTCATCCGGAGGTCTTTTTGAATTTAGTCACGATTCGGGAAGACAAACTTCCCCTGCCCCGCAAAGCGGAAGTTTGGGAAATAGTGGAAGCCTTCTTGACAGAACTGCGTAGTATCATTAAATGCGTAAACAATTTGGAGGCACTATGAAAAAAATTCTATGGATTGTTTTAGCCGTTGTTGTTCTTTTTGTGGGAGTTGGTGTGGGGAAATATAATCAACTGGTTAAATTAAACCAGACCGTTCAGGAATCATGGTCTCAGGTGGAAAACGTTTTGCAGAGACGCTTTGATCTCATTCCCAATCTTGTTGAAACTGTCAAAGGCTATGCGGCCCACGAACAAAAAGTTTTTATCGATGTGACCGAGGCCAGAGCTAAAGTAGGTGGTGCCACAACTATCCCGGATAAAATCGCGGCCAATGAGCAATTAACCGGCGCTTTAAGTCGTCTGCTTGTCGTTGCTGAAAATTATCCACAGTTAAAAGCCAATGAAAATTTTCTGGCCCTGCAAGACGAATTGGCCGGAACGGAAAATCGCATCGCGGTCGAGAGACGTCGCTTCAACGAACAAGTTGCCTTCTACAACACCTTTGCCCAACAATTCCCAAACAATATTGTTGTGGCTTTCACGAGCTTCCCAAAACAACAAATCTTTTTCAAAGCGGAAGATGGTGCAAAACAAGCACCGAAGGTTAAGTTTTAAGGATATATGAAAAAATCTTTTTTGGTTGTTTTGCTTGGTCTGTGTTTTTCACTAACCACCGCTTTTGCCCAAACGGCGCAAAAGTGTCCCGCGACCATCGTCATCTCCTCTTCGAATAAAACAAATCTTCCGGCGGGCGATTTTGACGATATTGTGCGAAAGGCTTTTGAAAATACTTTCAAGAAAAAATGGGGTGACCAAATCCAACTCGTCGCGCAAAACGGCGATTTTTTGCTGAAGGTCCATCTGACGCCCAAGGCAGAAACAACGCTTCTTTCAACTTCTCTCACGGATAACCGGACCGGACAGAGTCTGGGGAGCGTCGATAAAATCTATACCCTTGCCGATTTCAAACCTGCGTTCAAAGCGGATCTGATGACGACCTTTGAAAAATTCAGCGCGTCCTTAACCCCCAAAATTCATTGCGCAACGACGCCCGTTTCAGGCGCTGATTTGTGCCTTGTTTTCACGGCCGACGCGACAACCGCCATACGAGATCCCGAAACCGGATTAAAATTTGACTACAACTATGCCAACGCGGGAGAAGTCCCACTTTCTTTGGACAAAGCATCGGGCACCATTTCCGGAAAAGGAACCATGCGTCCGAAAACTTCGGTGAATCTCGATGTTTCGAAAATGCCGGCCAGCGGGCGCGGCATGGCTCCAGAAAAGGCCGTTCCCGTAACCGTTTCCGGAAAGCTAATAGGGGAAACGGCAAAGTTACACGTGGAAGGCAGTCAGCCGGCGTCGTTTCCGTTTCATTCGCAACTTGAGGGACAACCCGTACCGGACGTCCAATACACCAGTTTTCAATTTATATTGGATATTGATATTCCCTTTCACAGTGGAGGGCGCAAAAAGGAATCAAAGATAACCAAGCCAATCCCGGGCTATGACATCACCAACACCGTCCTCTACGATTTCATCCTCAAACCCTGCGGGAGGTAAATTTTTGGGATGATTGAAAACTGGAGACTAATTGCGTCTGAGCCACTCTTTAAAGAACACATCATATATTACATAAACGCCTTCTTCTTTTTCTATCAGTCCTTTAAGCACAAGTGACTCCAAAGATTTTCTAAAGGAGTCTGCCGTTGTTATTCCAACCCGCTTCATAAACAAATTCGAAAATGGGGCCTCGTCGAATCTCAAATCAGCAATGGCTTTCAATGCTATTTTCTGATTTCTTGAAAGCAGAGACATTACGTTTTGGAAAGAAGAACCTTCGATAGTCACTATCCTGTCAATAACGGTTTTTACAACGGAACTCGTCACCGCGGTTTTTCCTTCTTTGGCGGCGTCCCATAAATGAAAACATAGCTGTTGCGTGTAATAGGGGTGTGTGTGGGTGAACGCAACAATCTCGGAAAGCACATCACCCGAAGCCTTTATACCGGTCTTCTCCATTTTTTTGCCTATAAATTCCACAATCTCATCTTGAGGCATGGGAGGCACGGGAAAATGAATCACGCTCTTGTAAAATGGCCTAGAGGGATCTGAAAACATCTCCATAAGAAGGTGGCGTTTACTGCCCGCAAAAACATAGGAGATATTTTTTTGGGATTGGATTTTGGATCGCAAAATTTTTTCAAGACGGTCATCTGGAAATTCGCCAATTTGTTGAAACTCATCAAAGACAACAAGCCCTTTTTTGCCTGATGAAAGGACGTATCTGGATATTCCATCAATGAGCTCATCAGCCAGCTCCCCGGGTTTCCTCGAAGAATCAAAGCCAAACTCGAACCCGGCATTCCCAAGCGGGTCAAGCGTGAGTTTGGGAACAAACGACCTGAGCAAAGTCGTAAGTAGTTTAAGGGCCTTTTGGGCGGGAGAACGAAAACTTTTCGCAAGGGCAGATGCCACAATCTGATTAAAATCCTCCTCCTTTATCGCGGGGTAGAGATCAGCGTAGATAACTACGAATTTGTTCTTTGGGAGCCGTTTAATCCCCTCTTTAATGAGAGAGGTCTTACCCCAACGTCGTGGGGAATACAGAAGAACTTTGTTTGAGGAAGAAACGTAATCAACAAATTGCGCCAGTTCCTTCTGCCGGTTGCAAAAATCATCTCCGGATACTTCCTGGCCATATAGAAACGGATTGGTCACGCAAGCAGAGTAGCAAAAGAGGAAAACCTCCGTCAAGAAAATTATAAGTTTGTTATTATAAGAATATTATAATTAACAATACAACCCCTGCTCACGGATATAATGAAGTGCCTTTGAAGGGATGGCGTTTCCCGTGTCTCTGTTCTGTTCCAAACACCGGCGTATCGCCGTGGCGCTAACATCGGGTATAGGTGAATTGGGACCGCGCGGGATAACTAGCCGTGCGATTTTTTTCTTAAGTGCTTCTGCGTCTTTCCAAGTTGCCGATTCTTTTTCCGCATCTTCCCCTACAATCAAAACAAAATCGATGTCCGGAAATTTTTTCTGAAGGTGTTCCACCGTGCGCAACGTAAAACTTTTTCCTCCCAGTTTTTTTTCGACATCTTTTATCATCACCTTATTTCCAAATTCTTCAAAGGCTAGTTCACACATCTTGAAACGGTGCTCAAAAGAAACGAGGTCTTTGTCGAACGGATGTTCAAAACAAGGGATCACCCAAATTTGATCCAATTTATTTTCTTTCAAAAGGTGACGGGCAATACCGGTATGTCCAATATGAGGAGGATTAAAAGATCCGCCCAGAAGCCCCACTTTTTTTCGATGCGTCGCTTTTGATGACATCTTGCATTTTTCCTTTCTCTGAATATAAGAAGACTATGCCACTTAAGAACATTGTTGTCGTTGCAAAATTTCAGAAGGATCACACCCATCAGGTTACAAGAAACAAAGTCCTAAAAGTTCTCGAATCCTTTTCTCTAAAATACAAAATAATAAACCGCAATCGCCTCAATAAAAAAATCAAGGCCGATCTTGTCGTTTCAATCGGAGGCGATGGTACGGCACTTGCTGTCTCGCATTTTTTGGATCGTGTTCCCCTGCTTGCTGTCAACTCGTCTCCAAAAATTAGCACGGGTTTTTTCTGTCTCGCAACCTCCGAAACATTTTCAAAACACCTCAAAGAAATTATATCGAGAAAAAGAAAATATCGGGAAATCCCGCGAATGGAAGTACGTATCAACGGTAAACGGCTTCCCTATCTTGCTTTGAACGAAATCCTGTTTGCTTCCCGCCTTCAAGGCGACACCGCCAGATATTACCTGCGCGCGGGCTCCTCTGAGGAATTTCAAAAAAGTTCTGGCGTTTGGGTCGCTACGGGCGCCGGGTCCACAGCCGCCATCTACTCCGCCGGTGGAAAAAAGGCATCCCTTTTTTCCAGAGGAATCCAATATCTTGTGCGGGAGCCCTTTCGTTATTCCAAAACCCGCTACCGTTTTCTGAATGGATTTTTAAGTCCGGGAAAAAAACTGACACTGATCTCCGAAATGGATCAGGGAATGATTTTTATTGATGGAGCCAAACTCCATTACCGCGTCCCACACCATGCCAAGGTCACTGTTCAAGGAGCGGCAAAACCTCTTCGGATTTATCTTTGATCTCCGCGCTGGTTTCCGTGGTGGGCAAAATTTCCAATGTGGAGAGTTTGTCTTCCAATCGCACCAGACGCTTGTCCGATTTTTCAAAACTGCTGAGTGAATCGCTCAAATGTTTTCCCAATCTGGAGAAATCAACGCGAAAACTCGTCAATTCTTTTCTGAGCCTCGCCAACTCCGTGACAATTTCGCCCACCCTTTTTTCCACCTGCATGCCTCTCAACCCCAGTAAGATCGTCTGCAAATAGGCGTAGAATGTGTTCGGGGAGACCGGAATGACTTTTTTCTTCATCGCGTGATACAAAATGGAAGTATTTTCTCCGCCTGCCAGATCGCGCGTAATGATTTCGTAATAAACATTTTCAGCGGGAATATACATTAGGGCGAATTCAAAAGTTCCTTCGGCCGGTAAAATATATTTGGAGGCAATGTCATCAACATGTTTTTTGACATCGTTGATAAAAAGTTTTCGGAGAATCTTTTTTTCTTCATCCGTTGTTGCCGCCACAAAGCGTTGAAAATTTTCCAGCGGAAATTTGGCATCCACGGAAACTAAACCTTGCGCCGTCTTGATAATCGCATCCACCCTCTCCCCGTTTCGAAAGGTGTATTGAATCTGAAAATTGTCC
>JACRBV010000004.1 GCA_016213065.1 Deltaproteobacteria bacterium | reverse complement strand
AAAGGGGGCCCCTCCCACCCCCCTCGGCTGTCACCCAATTTTTTCACCACTCTCTATAATGATAGGACCGTCAAATGACAACACTGGAAAATTTTGTTCAAAAATTTTTGAGTCTGGATCATCAGTTGCTTCCTGAAACGATCCTGCAAATCCGGCTTTTGGAATGGTGGATTTTGTTGACGATCGGGATTTATCTGATTTTTAACGTTATGAGAGTGGTGGAAAATGCAGGACCCGCATTTTCCACTACTTTTCTAAAATGGGCATTGCTGGTTGCCATTTGTGTCAATGTTTTTTTATTGCGTATTGCGTCGCCTGCGCGCGGATTTGAAACAATGGAGATGTATGATGGCGTTCATTACACCGCTGGCGCCGATCGTCTCATCAAAGAAAAAAGTTTTTCGCTCCCGATCAATGAGGAAAACCATCCCGTAGGCAAAGCGCCGGGATTTTCTTTGTTGATCGCACCTATTTATCTTTTTTTTCCAAACAATCTCGGCGCCGCTGTTTTTGTCCCGATGATTTTGGGACTCTTGTCCCTCTTTCTGTTGTATCGTCTCTCTTTTCGTCTTGCCGGAGAAGAAACGGCCTTGGTAGCACTCTTGCTCCTCGGTTTTTCACCGCTTCACATAGTCTACAGCCGTCTCATCATGCCTTCCATGGGTCCTCTGTTCTGTATTTTGCTCGCGACATTTTCATTCACGAAAAAAAGCGCCGGGTTCAAAACTATTTTCTGTGCCGGAGTGCTTTTGGGTTTTGCCGGTGTCATCCGATATCTGGCCGTTGCGGCAATACCGGCCACACTTGTTTATCTACTCACAAGGCAGGATGATTCCTCTTCTCTTCGCGCGAAAAAAATGGCGTTCTTGTTGCTTGGAGCGGCTTTTCCCTTGGTCTGGCTTTTTTATTTTCAATGGAAAGAGTTTGGTTCTGCTTGGCTCACCGGTTATTCCTACTGGGAGTTTCTTTCTTCCAACATGCAAAAACCTTTTTCTTTTACCTATGCATTTGGCATTCCGCCTTCGTCCGGTGGGAGCCCCAACGCCCTATTTGCACTGATTTCCGCAACGGGGGCGCACATCCCCTATCCCAATATCCTGAAAAGCCGCCCCGACCAGATTATCTACGCCTATTTGATAGGATTTTTTGCACTGCGCGGACTCTCCGATTTTTACCGGCAAGATCGCCCCTTCTTTTATTTCATCGTCCTTTTTTTTATTGGACTCTATCTCCCGCACGCCCTCCTTTTTTCACAAGCCGGACATTTCATGCTTCCTATCGTCCCCTTTATTCTGCTTGCCACCGCCAAAGGCATTGTCGCCATCTTTAAAAAAATTCCTATGAGAGGACTCCTCATCGCCAATCTGGCCTTCATCCCTTTTGCCTACACTTTTTCCCATCAACCCTTTGAAACAAACCGGCGGGATTTTCTGCAAATGATCGAAAAAAATGTACCGCAAAAAAATTTTTTCATCACCGATTTCGACGCCATTCTTCTGACGCATCTTATTGGAAGCCCCAAGCAGATCACAACCATCGCCCTCTCAGATGATATCCTTTACGCCGACCGGTTACTCTATTTTCACGGAAAGACACTTCCTCCCGCCTTGTGGGGTGCCACGAATCATCCCGATAAAATCAAGACACTGCTCGCAAAAGGCGAACGAATCTACCTGTCCCGATTTTCAAAGGAAAATTTTAAAAAGGAGTATGAAAAATTGTCCGACGCGTTTGACTTGAAGCCCGTTGCCAATTTCAAAAATTACCGGCTTTATGAATTGAAACTTTCAGGTAGTGAAAAGTTGATGAAAGAATAACAACAAAGTTTCCCGAATCGTTTTGCCAACTTTCATTTTGGATAATCCCCGACGTTCGTCATATTTCAGGACAATCGGGACTTCACAAACGAAAGGTTTAAAACGGCGCAACTTCAAAAGAATGTCCACCTGACAGGAAAAACCGGATTGGGAAATAAATATGTTGTCGTATTCTTGGAAGGCTTTCTTTAGCAACGTCGCCCGATAGGCTCTGTATCCGCAGGTATAATCCCTGACTCCAGTGATCGGAAAAAAAATGCGAAATAAAAGAGAAGCCGCACGTCCCAAAAAGCGCCGTAGGTGAGGAACTCCGATCACACGTCCGTTTTTGACATAGCGGGAAGCAATTACCATGTCGCATCCTTCCAAAATTTTGCGATGCATTTGCGGCATCAAATCGGGGTCGTGGGTGTTATCGGTATCCATTGTAATGATAACGTCGGAATTTCCGGCCAAGTTGGTGGCATAAACAAGTCCGGTCTTCAATGCCTCCCCCAAACCTTTATTAACAGGATGAACCAGTGTTTCCACGGGCATCGTCTCTTTCAACAATGTCGCCATCTTCAAGGTATCGTCACGGCTACCGTCATCCACTAAAATAATTCGGTAATCGTGTGGAAATTTTCGAAAGGTCGAACCGATCCGCTCAAAAAGAAGCGGAATACTCTTCTGCTCGTTATAGGCTGGCAAAACAACAAAGATCACAGAGATCCCTTTTTGCAAAGTCGCCCCAAAATCACAAGAAGAGACATGGCGATTGTGATGACCAAAATCCGTCAGGGAGTGTTCAGAAACCGTCCTTAGTCATGTTCCAAATCCACAATAAATTGCTCTTAGGCTGGCATGGTGATTGCTTATGTCTCTGCAGGAGGTAAACACAATGACTCATCTTATTCTTCCAATGGAGCACATTGAAAAACGGATTTTTCTTCTACGTGGGCGCAAGGTCATGTTGAGCACCGATCTTGCAGAGTTGTATGGTGTGGAACCAAAAGTTCTCGTTCAAGCTGTCAAAAGGAATTTGGAAAGGTTCCCAGATGACTTTATGCTTCAATTGGAAAATCAAGAGGTTAGAAACTTGAAGTCACAAATTGTGACTTCAAGTTGGGGAGGGTTACGCAGGGCCAATCCCTATGCCTTTACGGAGCAGGGCATTGCAATGCTTTCCAGCATTTTGAGAAGCAGACAGGCCGTTTTGGTGAATATTGAAATCATGCGTGCATTTGTTCGTCTGCGTGAAATGATGGCAACCCACAAAGATCTCGCCCAAAAACTGGAACAGTTGGAAAAAAAATATGATAGGCAATTTAAAGCTGTATTTGATGCCATACGAGAGTTGATGACTCCACCACCTTTGCCACCAAAACGAAGAATTGGTTTCTGAAGCAAAATAGACATTCTCAATTTGCCAAGGTGTTAAAAATCCGGTTAAGAACGTGGCATGAATGTATTAGTGATCGCTCCTGCCTGTTCTCCCAATAGCAGTGGACTGGCGCTCCGGGTTTTCAACTGGATTCAGATGATCAAGGACGAGGCTCACGTTTCCTATTTTTCCACTTACCAACAAAAAAATCCCTACCTCACTCCCCATTTTTATTATCGGGAATTTGGGGATGATTGGACATCCAAAGTCACAAAACTCTGGACCTATTATAAAACCGATTTTTCTGGAGCGCCGCCACTCCCAAAACCGGATATCATTCAAATTCACACTCCCTACTTTTTCGGACTCAAAAAACTTTTTCCCAATACTCCGACAATCCTTGTGGAACATGATGTCAATTGGAACCTTTTGAAATATGATCTGCCTCACGGTCCCGGTGTAAAAAAGATTCCCTTCCAATTTCCAATGATCCCGTGGTTGCACTGGCGGGCGAAAACCTATGAAAAAAAGGCGTTAAAAGAATCCGATCATATTTTTGTCTGTTCCTCTGTTGATCGGGAGGAAATTTTAAAAGAGTTGCCGGGACTGGGCGAGAAAATCACCATCATCCCCAATTCTCTCGACGTCACCTCTTACACGCCCTCACAGATACAGGGCGAGTCGGTTCTGTTTATGGGTTCCCTGTCTTACAGCGCCAACCGCGACGCGGCAAAAATTATTTGTGAAGAATTGGCTCCGCGTCTGCCCCACATCCCTTTTCAAATTTTGGGTAGCGGGGTGTATCCGGGTCCCCATCCCTCCAACGTGCATTTCTTGGGACATGTAAAAGATATCAAACCCCATGTAACAAATTGCCGCATCTTCATTGTTCCACTCCGGTTTGGCTCCGGCACACGCTGGAAAATTCTCGAAGCTTTCGCCATGCAACGACCCGTCCTTTCCACAAGCAAAGGCGCCGAAGGACTTTGCGCCACCCACGAAAAAAATATCTGGATTGAAAATGATTGGCCCTCATTTGCAAAAACAATCGAGAAATTGTGGAATCATCCGTTTTTGGCCGGAACGCTCGCCAAAAACGGACGTGAACTGGCGGAAACACAGTATCACCATAAAATCTACGCGCAAAGAGTGATGCAAATTTATCGGGGGCTTTTGTCATGAAGACCCAAACCATGACAGCGCGCATTGCTCTGCTACATCGTTTTGAATCAAACAAAAAAGGCGGTCCGGTTTATAGCCAACATCTTAAGATGGCCCTACCCCAACTGGAATTTATCGGAATGGATCAATGTCCCCCACTTCCCAAAATCCTCCGCCCCGACTGGAGCCGGTTTTGTCTGGAAGAAGTCAAAAAATCATGGTGGGTGAGCCGTCATTTTTTAAAACTCCATCGACAAAAACCGTTTGATCTTGTCATGACGCTTTCAGAAGGCGGGTGGCCCTTTTCTTTCCAGCATCTTAAAATTCCCAGACTGCATGTTTACCTCGGTTGTTTTGAAGTCTATGCGGAAAAAGTACTCAAAGATAAAAAGGGATATTTCGCCTCGCGGTATTTTTTCAGTTATTTCGAAAAAAGGAGCGGAATTAACGCTTCCTGCATTTCCATTTCAGAAAAGGTGCGACGGGAAATCAACCGATGCTATAAAATAGAAAGCCAGATAATTCCGGTGGGCATTGATCTGGAGCAATTTGTTGTTACCGATGAAAAGAAATTTTCAAAAAATCCGAAACCCACCGCCCTTTTTATCGGTCAGGCGGAACATGGAAAAGGATGGGATATCATCCGGCAGTTGGCGGAGTGCCTGCCTCAGGTTCAGTTCGTCTGCGTCCTCTCTCAACCTCCCGCCATCACTACTCCCAACATGATTGTAAAAGAAAATCTTTCCGAAGAAGAATTGTGCCGGCTGTACAACGCGGCCGATTTTTTTATTTTTCCTTCACGCTACGAATCGGCGAGTTTCGTTGTGCTGGAAGCCATGGCCTGTAATCTTCCCGTCATCATCAGCAAAGCTGTTGCGGACGTCTGTCTGGAAGAAGAAGCGCCTCTTAACTCCGCAGAGGGAGTTTATGTCATCAAGACGGAAGGCGTTGAAGACTATATGAAAGCCATCCAGACCTGCATTTCAAAAAACCAGCGCGGACAAACGCGAAGTTATGTGGAAAAATACCGCTCCTTCCAAAAATTCCGGAAAAGTTTTCAAAATAAGATTCGTTCTATAGTTTCTAAAGGGCACCTTTAAAAACTCGATATTATTTCATATAGCTTAGGGATGGCATAAAGAGGGATTGATATTATGTTCTCGTGTTTGCCGAAATTTTCGCAGGATATTCTAATGCCATAAGTTTTATTCCTTTCTTTTAGGAATAATCGGAGACTTTGCATCTGACCTTTACGGGAGGATTTAACCTCAATCGGAATTATTTTATTGTTCACAGACACAATATAATCAACCTCTGCATTGCTTGATTTTGCCTCTCTATGCCAATAGTAAAGTTCGGGATGAACGTAATTTTTTTCGCTTGCTATAAGCTCCAGCCCAACAAACAGTTCTGCAAATGCCCCCTTGTTTACCAAATCTTCTATTGGTGAAGACATGTACGATGCCAAATCAAGACCCATTACTCTTTGATAAATACCGGTGTCAAAAAACAGCACTTTAAATTTTTTTTCGTCTATTTGCGCCCCGAGAGGCAAACCTCTGGCCGAAGTGTGGAAGACCTTATATGCAAGCCCCGCCCTAATTAGAAGATCGAGGGCATTTTTATATCCGCTTGATGGTTCATCGGAAATATTTGAATACTTAAATTTATTTCCGACCTGCATGATAATTGATTTAAACGTTTCTTGAAGTTTGATAGCAGATAAGCGTTTTCTGTATTTTGCAAAGTCGTCGTTAATGGATGTGATCAGAGTATCCGCTGATTTTTGGCACTTGGTGAAGTCTTGAGTTTCAATATAGGCCCTAACTGTTTCTGGCATACCGCCTATGATCTGAAATAATTTTAATCTGTCTAAAATTTTATTATGAAAAACTTCATCTACGGGTTTGTCCAGACTTGCATCAGCGATAATCTGGTTTAAACCTTCATCTCCGGAGTTTTTTAGAAATTCTGCGAAGGTCATTGGATACATGAAAAAAGTTTCAATTCGGCCAACGCCGAATGATGAAATTTCCGACAAAACAAATTCAAGTAGCGAGCCTGCCGCCGCAACATGGAGCTCTTTCATTTTTTCGTGAAAGAAACGAAGAGACTGGAGAGCGTTGGGGCATGCCTGTATTTCATCAAAGAAAAGCAACGTTTCGTGCGGATTTATTGGGGTGTTAAAATAAACCGATAGTTTTCTGATAATTTCATCCGGTGAAAGCACTCCATCAAAGAAAACTCTGACATCTTTTAATTCCTCAAAATTTACTTCGACGAAGTGTTTAAAGGATTTTCCAAGTTGTCTCATTGAGTAGGTTTTACCGACCTGCCTAGCCCCCCGAACCAATAGAACTTTTCTATCCCTATTTCCTTTCCACAACAGCAATTCTTTATCTATTATACGTTTCATGTCTAATATCAATAAGTTATAAACGAAACAACGTTTTCACAAGGCAATTATATGGCCCATCTCAATATTTTACAAGGCAATAATTACGTAGAACTCAAGAAAAAACAAGGATAAAAGGGGGGGATGGTGGAAAATGCGTTTTATGGGAGTAGTGGAAAATGCGTTTTTCATGGTTGTCATCCTGAACACATTCGCTTCGCTCAGTGTAAACTCCGTGAAGGATCTACTTGATAATATTGGATTCTTCGCGGAGTTTATCCTGAGCCCGAACAGATTCTTCGCTTCGCTCAGAATGACAAAGCGAAGGGCTCAGAATGACAATTTGAAAATTTCAGCATTTT
>JACRBV010000003.1 GCA_016213065.1 Deltaproteobacteria bacterium | reverse complement strand
TCCAATGGATTCGGAAAAAAGATATTTTCAGAATTTTTAAGGAGGCTCGTTTTACAGATTACATACGACTCGCGGTTCTTCGCATTCCCATTCATATTTCGCTGATTATTTCGATGTATGTGGTCTTGAAAACATTCGGTGTATTGGTGCCCTTTGTAAAAATTCTTGGAAACATCCCGCTCGCTATATTGATCGGAACCATTCCCATCACACCGGGAGGGCTCGGCACCACCAATGCGGCGCTTGTTGAACTTCTAAATCCCTACTTAAAAGGACCTCTTTTCGACAGCGGAACCATTACCCCCTCAGAATTACTTTTCGCCGCTAGCCTCCTTTGGATGTTTGCCAACTATCTCTTTAAAACGTTGGTGGGGGCCTTCTGCCTTCGACATGTCTCCAAAAGCCTTTTCGATATAGATCAAGAGCCAGAAGGAATAGCCGTCCACGTAGGAGAAATTCCACCTTTATAAATGAGTAGTAAAAAAGTTGCTTGTTTATCCGAGCCAACCTCCTGTAAAATTAAGACAAATAGGAGGCGAGCCTATGTCAGAAAAGGAAGTGCTCTTGGAGCAGGTACCCCTGATCGATTTTTTCAGAAAAAGGGTTCAAACGGCACTTGAAAACCACAGAGTTCAAACCAGCGATATTCTTGAGTTTTATCTTGTTAATTTGCTTCAGGAATTCCGCAAAACCGAGAAACTCTTTCAGGTTCAGGGTTCCAAAATGACAGAAAAACCATTGGCGCTGATTCTGGCAGACGCCATCGAAGGAGACACCAATACACGCATCCGTTCTCTCAAACAATTGGGCGACGTGAGTTTATACACGGCCGGATTTTTTGCCGAAAGCATTAGCCGGCGTACCATCACGCTTGGATATTACATCCGCATGGGCGGTGGGGCATACCAAAGTTTGGCGCAACTTTTATGCAATCAAAAAACATTCGCGGAGCTCTACGCGGAATTGTCAAAACTTTTTCCGAATCTGGTTTCTGTTTTGTCGGAGGTGGCGCACGCAACTCATTGGAACACGGACCGTGATCTGCTCAAGCTCTATGAGCGCTGGCTCGCCACGGGTGACCAGAACATTGAAAATTTATTGAATCAGGCGGGCATTCAAACTCAAGAAAAGGAGACATTCAACAAACCACAATGATTCTTAAAAAAATCCAAGATCAACTGGAGACATTTTATCGAATCGAGCTGAAGTATAACGTAGAAGATTTTATTATTTCCAATCCCTCAACCGCGAGTACTATTCAGAAAAAAATCGGTTCCCGCTTCGCGCAAGAAGCTCTCTTTATCAAACAAACATCGGGAGAAATGGAAGTCGGTCTTTACGTGGACGAAAAAATACTGGCCCATCTGCAGGAACATAATCCCTACCAACATTTTGGGAGTCACAATCTCAACGCCTTTTGCATTGCCACGGAAGGGGTGAGTCATTTTCTCTATCTTTTGCGAAGAGCGGAAATAGGGAACCCCGTCACGCAACTGGAATTGGAATTACAAGCCGAGATAGACAAATATCTTATGACCGTTCTTTTATTTTATAGTCAAGACGGCAAAATTCCGGAATTTTTGTTTTCCTCTCTGTTTGAAAATTTTATGTGGGACAAAAATCTGACCGAGACAGAGACGGCTCGCTATAAAGAAGCCAACCGGCTGGCAATGAAATTTTGTTTTTATTTGGAGAGTCATTTCGTTCGCTGTGCCAAGTGGGACAGACTTTTCGACACGGCACGTCAATTTTATCACCTCAATCATTGGTCGAAAATCCGCCAACTGACACCTTAGTAGAATCTGCCGAGTGAGCAAAGCGAACGTGAGGGGGGTCAAGGCAGGAAAACTTGGTCCAGTGGACCAAGGGAAACTGCCGCGACAGCATTTAAAAATTTGCCGGTGGAGGGGGCTTTGCTAAGCCCCTACAAATAGAAAGCGCACCGCCTTGACTTCAAAAAATGTTTGTGTGACAAACTGGCGGTGTTTTTGGCCTACACCAATTTTCTTTATCGCACCCGCTGGCCTCTCGCCGTTTTTTTTACCGTCATTTTTGGACTTTGCGTCTGGAAAGCAAGTCATCTTAAATTAAGAAGCGATTTCAAAGAACTTCTCCCAGAAAATTTTCAAAGTGTAAAAGATTTGGATAGGATCGGCGCACGCGTTGGTTCCACCGGTTCTCTCATTGTGGCCATCGAATCAGACAACCCGCAGGATTCGATCCGTTTTGCGAAAGATTTGATTTCCAAACTGAAAGAATACCCGCCGGAATACATTCAAAACATTGAGTATAACGTTTCTGAATCAAAGAAATTTTTTGAAGACAACAAATATCTTTATATCGATCTTCCCGATCTTCGGGAAATCCATGATCGTCTTGCGAGACGCATCCAGAGGGAAAAACTAAAAACAACGGGACTCTTGCTGGAACTGGAAACTCCTGAAGAGAGGGATGCGGCGTTCACGACCAAAGATATCGAAGACAAATATAAAAGCAAAACAGCCAAATACGATGACTATATCGATGGCTATTTTTTTGGTGAGAAGGGACATCTCATGGCCGTTATTATTCGGCCTCCGGGTTCTGCTACGGGCGTCGAATTTTCAAAAAAACTGCTCACCAAAGTCAATGAAACCATCAAACAATTGAATCCGAAAAGTTATAACTCTTCCATGGTGGTCGGGTTCACCGGAAAATTTCGACGAGTTCTTTTTGAATACCAAACTCTCATTGATGACATTGTTTCAACAGCACTGCTTTGCATTACGCTCGTCAGTCTTGCGGTGCTTCTTTACTTTCACCGTTTTCGCATGGTTTTTCTGATGGGCTGGTCCGTTTTCAACGGCGTCGCATGGGCCTTTGCCGCCACAACATGGAAAATTGGTTATCTGACAACACAAACGGCATTTTTGGGATCAATCATTATCGGAAACGGAATCAACTACAGTCTTATTTTGATGGCCCGATATTTGGAAGAACGCAAACAGCACAAAACGCCGATCGAAGCTCTGCAAATTTCCATCCCGGCAACTTTTGCCGGCACACTGACATCCAGTCTTACAACTTGTGTTGCCTTCGGCACTTTAATCATCACCGACATTCGCGGATTCACGCAGTTTGGTTTTATTGGAGCGTTGGGGATGTTTTCCTGTTGGGTGGCCAGCTACACCGTTCTCCCCGCTTTTCTTGCCATCTCTGAAGAGATTGTGCCCGTGATCCGTCCAACAACAAAGGCGTGGTTTCAATTTCATCTCCTAAAAAAATACACCTCTCACCTTTCCTCATGGGCCAAAAATCTGAACCGTGCCACCATTGCGTTAAGTCTTGTGTCCGTCATCACACTGCTTTTTTTCATTCCGAATTCTCTTGAATATGATTTCACAAAACTCCGTGTAAAATCAAAAGGACGGGAAGCCTCTGAAGAAGCAAAATTAAATGACCGTGTCCGTCCCATTTTTGGCGCCTCCATGACACCGGCCGTATTGGTAACAGACCGGACCGATCAAGTTATTCCTCTGTGCGATGTCATTTTGCAAAAAAATGCCCAAGACCCTGTGGAAAAACAGGTCGTCGATGGTTGCAAATCGATTTACAGTCACATTCCGGACGACCAAACTGAAAAAATAAGAATTCTTGGAAAGATACGCAAATTACTCGATGACAGCTCTCTCGATTTTCTTAATGAAGAACAAAAGAAAGAGGTTGAAAAATTCAGGACTGAAACAATTGTCAAACCGGTTGCGCTCAAAGATCTTCCTGAAAATGTTCTCAAAAATTACCGTGAAAAAAACGGGGATTTAGGAAAACTTGTCTATGTCTATCCCACCGACAAAGCTCCGCTATGGAACGGAAAAAATCTGATGCGCTTTGCCAACATGATCCGTGAAAATAAACTTCCCACGGGAGAGGTGCTTACCGCTTCGGGAGATTCCGTTATTTTTTCCGACATTTTAATTGCTGTCATGAAAGACGGGCCCAAGGCCACACTGATCGCTTTCCTTGCTGTCTGCCTTGTGGTGGCCCTCATTTTTCGGGAATGGCGCGGCTTTGTTTTCATCACGGGAACACTTGTGCTGGGAGTGCTCTGGATGGGTGGCGCTATCGGATTACTGAATATCAAGATCAACTTTTTCAATTTTATCGCCATCCCTACCACTTTTGGAATCGGCGTTGATTACGGTGTTAATATTTATCAACGCTATAAATTGGAAGGAAAGGGTTCACTGCCAAAAGTTCTCAATACAACGGGAGGCGCCGTGGCACTCTGTTCCATCACCACTATCATTGGTTATTTCACACTGATCATCGCAAAAAGTCAGGCCCTCGTTTCTTTCGGATGGATCGGAATCATCGGCGAAGTTACCTGCCTCACCGCCGCCCTAATTTTCATCCCGGCGCTGGTGATGACCCTCGAAAAAAAATGATCGAGTTTTTTTAAGAAAAGAATTCCTTAAACGAGCTTGGGATTTTGTCGTTGATGACAAAATCGGCATGGGAAAACTGGGATAGATTTTGCAAGTCTCACTCAATTTCTTTAAGGATCCCCGTTGCTCTGGTGCGAATTCTTTCACTACTGTCTTCAACAGCTTTTAATATTGTGCTTTTGATTTGTGATTTGAAGTCGGAAGAAAGTGTTTGCTTATAGAATAAACCTAAGGCCTTTAAACACCACCACCGCTCATCTTCATCGCCTTGATGACATTTTTCGATCAATGCGGGGATGGCTACATCGCCCAATTCTGACAACGACCTTGCGACACCGGGACCAAACTCTAGAGAATCAACTAGAAATGAAATCGTTTTTGGATCTCTTAATTTCCCAACGGCATCTAGCAAATCGATATAGTATTCACCATAAGCTTCTCCATCAGGAGCACCTTCCACAGAAGATTCATATTTCTCTCTGATTTTCTGATATACTTTCCCCTCTTTCTGGGAAAGCACAATAATTTTCTGTTTGATCTTTGCCTCTTCCAAAAATACGGGGTTGAATAAAATTTCTTTGATCCCTATCTGTCTGACCCCCCATTTGGGATCATTTAGCTCCTGCAGTATTTTATTAGTGACAGTCCCGGAGTTAATTAGATGCCGGCCACTAAACCTGCCAACGAGAATCACAACTGCAATAACCAGAAAAGTTGCCACGAAAAAAACCAAAATTTTCTTCATAAAATCCTCCCGTTTCTACTGTTTCCTCCAATCTACATGCACATGGCCCACTCCCGACAACTTGCGTGGTTCAAGATAAACTGGGTGAGCAGTGGCGGCAACATCAGCCAGTTTTTGCCAATCGTCTATATTAGGAGAACCCTTAAGATCAATGGAAACCGTTTGGATATCAACTGCACTTCCATAAATATGTTGACTCTCTGGCACCCCACCAACTCGTAAGTTACGGACCGGATTCCGATAAGCACTATTTATTTGTGCAGGGTTTGGTGAGTAGTTCTCAGCAATAATTTGGTAGCCTTCCACCATCCCTTGCACAACAATCGCCCAAGTATAATCTCCAGTATTAAATTGGCCGCCACTTTGGGTAAATCCCGCCCGCGCGGGGATCCAGTTTTTTTTCATATCCACATACTCTTGTCTCAATTGATCCAGCTCGTCTTGCTGGATAAGAATCGAAGTTTGTTGCGTTCGATCCTTATCCTCTACCGAGGCAGTTATTTTATACGAAAGCTTTCCTTTTCTTCCTTGTGGCTGAGACGGGGGATTTGCCTTCAATAGCGACTCTCTAGGATAATCAGGATTGTTTTTCAACTCTGCTGGATCCAAAGTCCCACTGGCTATCGGAGTCATTTTTCCATCTTCACTTTTCCAATCAATACCCGCGCTTAATGCAGAATCCCCTTCAACTCTCGCACGAAATTGAAGCGCATCCGTTGAAATAAAAGAAGAATTGGGGCTGGGGGTTTTGACTTCATAAATGGCTAAGCCTTCCTTCATTGCTTTCCACTCTAACTCCATGCCAATCTCTTTAATGGTTCCCTTAAACTGAAGAACATTATTGCCTTTTTCCTGTCTTAATATTGCATGCTCTGGACCGAAAACATTCCAAGCATTTAGAGTGCTTCGTCCCCCAGCATTCATGAGCGACAGTTTTTCCGTCGCTTTACTGGTTAGCGTGATCATGCCTTTTTCAACTTTGCCTTCGACTGTAAATTTTATTTCTTTCATTTTTCCATCCAGATGAGCTTCGGGAGACACGCGGGTGACAATTAAATTTGCTGGAGCGGAAACATTGAACCAATAATTGGCGGTTCCCTGTCCTGCTATTGTCCCATCGCTTTTGATATCGAACTCAAAAGATGGCACGGCATGACCGATGTCCTTGTTAACCATCGCAGTCCCAACCCTTGTGTGTTGTTCTATTTTTCCTTTACAAAATACACCACGCCAGTGTCCTATGAGTTCTTGAGGAACAGAAATCTGCGCTTGTGAGGAAGAAAGCCACGATACCACCAGCAAGGTGAGGATTATATTGCGCCTATCCATTTTTAATTTTTGCTCACCGGACAAAAAGACCGAAACAAAATTTGATATTTTCCGCCAAGGGAAAACTTTTTTTCATTATCCTTCCATAGGTGTTCAGTTTGACCTAACGGAATCTGCACCGTTTTTTTCAGTTTCAATTTTTTATTTTCAATTTGGTATACAAAAAAGGTTGTAGGTGCATCATGGTCCTCTTTCATCACGCAGAGCTGATCCCTCTCAAACCAACCCAGTGAGGTTGAACTTTTTTCTTCTGTTACTGTTTGTTCAAACGAATCGATTTTGTCTAAAAACAAGTGGGTCCAATGGATATCCACTGGACCTTTCACATCAGGCAAATAAAGGAGTGAGAAAGCTTCGGCCTCACTATTTTCTGTTACAAATGCCCAACCGGAGGAGGACATATCAAAAGAAAGAAAATCGCTCGCTATGTTTCCCCTTTCAATGCCTTCAGCATAGATATCGTAGGAAGGGTAGGTATATGCGTCCCACTCTAACAAAAAATTCGGTGGGGAAACAAAAGAATAAGTTTCGATGACATTATTTGGAGGAGTTGGCCATTCTTCCAATTCTTGAGTGATGAATCTTAATTCAGAAAGACCGGTGTCATCATATTTTTTCCCCTTGTACACGCTCTTGATCATAAAAACAATGGCGGGCGCTTTGAACGGTTCTTTAAGCGAAACGATCTGTATTTCCGGGGAATCATCAAATTTAATCGTTTGAGGTTTCGTAAAAGGAGAGAAGATAACAATTTCCCTTATTCGATTGTTGTTTTCAAATGTTGTTTTGTCTTTGGCATAACCATTAACAACCTTAATTTTTTGGAAGGTTAACTCCCTTATGTTGGAACCGATTTCCCATGTAATACCAATACCGGAACCTGGGATGCCTTCCACCCATGCTGTGTGAGGATTGCCATCGAAAAGATTTCTCATGGAATAACGACTCAAATATTTCCCAAATTGGCTAACAACTTGCGAGGTAATAACCGTATTTGCATGGTTTTCAGCATCTGAAAAAGAAATTTGGTTTCTTCCTTTAAAATTTTTTGGGATTTCTTTTAAAATGAGTTGCTTTTTTGTTTCATTTTGTTTTTTACACTCATTTTCCGGCAGTGGCACCCTCACTAGGGGACCTTTTTCAAATATGTTGCCACTAGCCTCCAAAGTTTTCAAATCACAATCCTCCTTTCATCGGATTGCATTGGTCTTGTCCCTCCCTTTTAAATGCTCCCCCAAAGCCATGGTATGTCTCACAACTAAGAATATATTTAACCCCGTTAATTGTTTCAAACTGAATACTTATTATATCAGCGGGCCATGTGTGGCCTTCTGTAATATCGTATATTGAACACGTTCCACTAATTTCCCTAAGTATTCCTTTCTGAATAAAATCTTTTAAATCGTTGACAACTGCATAAAGTTCACCCGGATATTTGATTGAGATATAATCAGCAATTAAATCTTCAACACATTGATCCATGTTAAAACACCCCCTGTTCTTTAAGCCAAGAGATTTGCACATTTTCAAGATATATTTGGTTGCCACCGCCGACTAATCCACGTTGAGGGGCAATAGAACCTTCATAAAATGTTTGTCCCGGTGGAACTTCAATTTTAATCCAGTGAGTAGCCCTGTTTCCCCAGCGAGGATCCAACGAGGAATCAATCATGGATTGCATTGAACTGGATGGTTTCGTCCTTGTCCAAAATACGCCGAGCTTATCGGCTGTTTTAACTGGCCCACTCTGAGCACGATATAAAATAATAGGTCTGGTGTTTTGATAAGCAACATAAGTGCCGCTCCTGAACGTGTTAGCAATCGTTTCTGACCCCAGAATTTTGTAGTGTAGTGGCCCAGCGTTCAAAGGACTATGTTTTCGCCATTGGGATACACTTTTCCCCATCTCCTCCGCTTACCTCAACGCATAATTCGCATCCGCCGCCGTTCT
>JACRBV010000002.1 GCA_016213065.1 Deltaproteobacteria bacterium | reverse complement strand
CCGATTGGCAAACTAACCGCATTTATGTTTTTGGTCCCTAGTCCATGGTCCCTAGTCCATGGTCCGGCAGTTATAATTTCCGTTGATCCTCCGCCAATATCCACCACAACAATATCCGGACCAAAGTCGGTGGAGGCGGCTTTCCATGTGAAAGCGGCTTCTTTTTTCCCGGAAATAATTTCGATAAGGATGCCGCACTCTTTAGATACCTGTTCAATAAAAAGATCGGCATTCTGTGCTTTGCGAAAGGCGGCGGTTCCAACGGTTAAAATGGTTTCCACTTCGTGATCGTCGCAAATTTTTTTATATTTTTTTAAAACATTGAGTGTGCGCTCCATGGCGGCGGGGAGAAAAAGATTGGAGGAACCCATGCCTTCTCCAATGCGGGTCAGTGCCGCCTCGTCCGCCAAAACTTTTATTTCGCCGTTTTGTTTTTTCTCGACAATCAGCAAAAGGACGGAATGGGTGCCAATATCAATCGCCGCAATTTTTGATTTTTGCATTTTGATTTTTTATTTTAAAGAGGGTCCCCACCATGGGAGCGAACCATTCCCCTTGGAAACGCGCATGGGATTAGCGCCGTCAAAACGCATGACGTAAATTGCCTCGCCGCCTCGTGTGGAGGAAAAAGTAATGTAGCGGCTGTCGGGCGACCAGCTTGGATGCTCGTTGTTTCCTTCACCCGCGGTTAGGCGCTGAATCAGACTGCCGTCGGAGTTCATCGTGAAAATATCAAAGGCGCCGCTGTCTCTGCCGCAAAAAATTATTTTTAAGCCATCGGGAGACCACGCGGGTGTGTCGTTAAATTGTCCCACAAAAGTGAGACGCTGATTTTCACCGCCACCGCCATCAAGAATAAAGAGATGAAGTTTTCCGGCTCTTTCGGATGCAAGCAAAATGCGTCCGCCATCCGCGGAGTAAACGGGAGAAATATCAACACCGGATGCGTTGGTAATCTGTTTGGTAATTCTTCCGGAGAGGTTCATCAGATAAATATCGGGATCCCCATTTACGGAACTGGAAAAAATAATGCTTCCGCCATCTGGAGTGAAAGAGGGAGTAAGATTTGTTGCTTTATTTTTCGTTAATTGTTTGACGCCCCCACCGGAGGCATTGGCAATATAAATTTCCGGTGTGCCGGAGGCATAAGAAGTAAAGGCAACTTTGGAACCATCCGGAGAAAATTTGGAACCGAGGTTCAGAGTTTTATTGTTCGTGATTTGAATATTATTTTCGCCATCATAATCCATCACAAAAATCTGTTTTCTCCCTTTGCCGGAAATAGCGGTATAAGTGATTTTACTGTTGAACGGTCCCTTGATGCCGGTCAGCGCGAGCATAACTTCGTCAGAAAAACGGTGAGCGATGGAACGATAATCTTTTTCAGAACCGATATATTGTTTTCCAACCAGCATCTGTTTTGTGAAAGGGTCAAAAAGTTTCAGTTGAACCGTGACACTTCCCCCTCTTTTTTCGACGCCGCCTTTGATGAGGGCCTGTGCCTCAATGGCAGTCCACAAATCAAAATTGATTGTTTCCGCGGTGATGGCCGTTGAATCTTTGGATTCCAGAAAAGCGGCGGGAGGAATAAATTGAAAGTAGGAAGAAATTTCCAGATCGTGTTGAATGACGCCAGAAATTTCACGTTGCAGTTTTTTGTCCCCCTTGCCGCTAATTTTAATCAGATCGGTGATAGCAATGGGAAGTTTTTTATCGGAGGGTTGATCGATGGGAACGTAAATGCGCGCCTGAACGGTTGTTGATGCTAAAGCGACAAAAAGAAAAAATAAAATTCGTTTCATAGTCATAGTGGCCGGCACTTTAATGTCTGAAATTCAAACTTGCAAGTACTCTATTTGTAGGGGCTTGCGTCGCCCCCTCCACCGGCAAATTTTTAAATACTGTCGCGACAGTTTTCCTTGGTCCACTGGACCAAGTTTGCCTGCCTTGACCCCCCTCACGTTCGCTTTGCTCACTTAAAAATTTATTGCATCTTGAGGGACGGATCGAATTCAACCTGAAAGCCTTCGTTGTAGGCTTCCCATTCAAGCCGCGGCGGTGGGACGGGCAAGGGCGAGGCTCTTTGGACGGCGCGCAGACAGGAGGAATCAAACGAAGGGTTGTTCGATTTGGTGTCCCAATCCGTTGTAATAATTTCACCCTGATTATTGATTTGCACAATAAGGGCGGCTTTTGGTTTTGCGGGGCCTTCCAAATAAGTCATCGGCAAAATCCACTCCTGCATAATTTTTGCTTTGAGTTTTGCCTGATAAATAACGTATTCGGGATCCAGCGGAGAAACGCGCAACGGCTGTGTGCCGGTTCCGTATTTGAAACCTTCACCTTTATCTTTGACCTGCGCCGCTTCGGGAGGAGCCGATTTTGCTTTTTTATCCAGAGCGGCCAGTGCGCGTTGGACCGCGTTTGGTTTTGGTTTGGGTTTCGCAATTTTTTCAGGTTGTATCGGTCTTAAAGCCGGTTTTTTCATTTCCGGTTTGGGTTGTTCAAGAGGTTTTTCCTGCGGTTTTACCATCTCCTTCTCTTTTGCCTCTTCTTGTGCCGCCTGCTTTTGTTCCTGAATCGTTGTTTTGGGAAGATTTTCCGCTTCCTTCATCTTGATTTCAAGATTTTCGGAAGACCCTTTTGGCAATTCAACCCAAACCACCTTCATTTTTGGTTTCATTAAGGAAATTTTGGGGACGGAAAAAAGAAATACAAAGAAAAGGACATGGACGATTAACGAATAAAGAATCGGTTTTTTGAGAGGAAGCTGTTTTGCAATGATGAGTTGACGCTTGTCCACGTCATTTTTCCGATTGAGTAATAAGTCCAATCCGATCGACGCCTGATTTTTGAGCGGCCGCCATCACCTCAATGACTTTGCCATATAGAAGGCTTTGATCGGCTTTGATCAGCAAATCTTTTTGTTCTTTTGTTTGATAAATGGCCGCCAACTTTACCGGAAGATCTTCCATGGTGACAGGCGCTCTTGAATCTCCAAGAAAAAGATGACCCGAATTATCTACCGTCATTACCAAATCTTGCGGAGTGCGGTGAATTTCCGGAGCGGCCGCTTTGGGCAGTTGCACGGGCATCCCCTGTTGCAAAAGGGGAGCAGTGATCATGAAAATAATCAGAAGCACCAACACCACATCCACAAAAGGGGTGATGTTGATTTCCGCCAACGAGTCGTTGTGTGCATTACTACTGTTCAATTTCATGCGCGGGCTCCGTAGTTTTCTTGTTCAACACGGTCGATCAACACTTCTGTAAAGTCGTGAAGATCTTTGCCGTTGCGCCGGATTTGATTGACAAACATGTTGTAAAAAATAACGGCCGGAATGGCGGCGGCCAACCCGATGGCTGTTGCAATAAGGGCTTCGGCAATATGAGGCCCCACAATGGAAAGACTGGATGCTCCGGTTTGCCCAATTTTCCAAAACGCATTTAGAATTCCCCAAACCGTTCCAAAAAGTCCGATAAAGGGGGAAGCCGAAGCGGTGGTGGCCAAAAAGGGAACTCCATATTCTAGTTGTTCGATTTCATCTGAGTAAGCTCTTCGGATATCTCTTTCCAGTGCCTCTTTTCTGGCGACTGTCCGGTTATTTACCGCAGATTCCTGGGCCGCTTCAAAAATTTCGTAGGCAGGACCTTTGCGGCTTCCCCGTTTGGCACTGATGTCATTTAAATTTTTGCTGTCCCAGAAGAGTTGAAAAAATTGGAGGGAGCGCGCTTTTGATTGTTTGAGTTGGCGGTATTTTGCAATGATAATGGCCCAACTGACGACTGAAAAAGCAAGCAGGATATATATCGTTAATTGCACCATGGGGTCGGCGTTCCAAATCAGATGCAAAACATGGCGAGATTCGGTGGTTGTTTGTTCAATTGGTGCCGTTTGCGCTAAAAGTCCTGAAAATGTGGCTAACATATAAATAGACTCCTTTTTGTGGAGGGCATCATAATTATAATGAGACGATTGTCAATTAAAACGACTATGGACAAGCGACCATGGAACATAATAAGGAAAGCGCATGTCTTCCAAGCCTATTGGCATATTTGATTCAGGGGTCGGTGGTTTGACCGTGATGGCGGCAATCAAAAAATTGTTGCCCAACGAATCCCTTATTTATTTTGGTGACACCGCCCGCGTTCCGTATGGCAACCGTTGTGCCGACACCATTTTGAAATATACCGAAGAGTGCACCAGTTTTTTGGCGGAAAAAGGTGTGAAGGTAATCGTCATTGCCTGCAATACCGCTAGCGCCCATGTTTTCCCCTATCTCCAACACAAATTTCATTTTCCGCTTTTGGGTGTGATTGAACCGGGAGTGGAGGCGGCTTTAAGCGCCAGTCAAAGCAAAAAGATCGGCGTGATTGGGACAAGGGCCACCATTGCCAGCGATGTTTACGCGAAGCAATTAAAGAAGCGGGATGCGGCGACAAAAACGGTCAGCATTGCCTGCCCGTTGTTTGTTCCTCTGGTGGAGGAAGACTGGCTGGAAAATGAGGTAACGCACGCCGTGGCGAAACACTATCTTTCTGAATTGGCTCAAGACAATGTGGACACCGTTGTTTTGGGTTGCACGCATTATCCTTTGCTCAAAAATGTGATCGGAAAAGTTTTGGGTTCCAAGGTAGTCTTAATTGATTCGGCGGAAGCGGTCGCCCTTTCCTTGAAAAATCTTTTGAAGGAAAAAAATCTGTTAGCTCCGTTGGAAGAGAGTCACCAAAAAAAGAAACATCAGATTTATGTCACCGATTTGTCCGATCGTTTCGAAACCATCGTCAAAAGATTTTTAAAAGAAGACATCCCATCAGTGGGCAGGGTGACTTTTTAAATAACATCCGGTTTGCGAACTTCATGTATTCATGGTAGGGTCATTTTGTGAAATTGCCCATATTCAATTCAAAGCAGACAAAAATTTTGGACAAAATGAAGGCGCAAGCCGTTTATCTTTTCGGCTCAAGGGCGCAAGGTCGGGAAGGACCTCTTTCCGATTATGATTATGCCGTTTTGTTAAAGGACAAAGGCCATTCGAAGGGAGATCCCGTTTATTTTGAACTTTACGATCTTTTTTCCGAGGTATCACCCAGAACTCTCAAAAACGATGTGTTGGATATTGTATTTTTGAGGGATACCAATTTGGAAATGTGCTTTCATATTATTCGTTACGGAAAAATTCTTTATGAGAAAGACCCCAACGCCAGACTTGATTTTGAAATTAGAACAACTCTTTTATATTGTGATTATCGACCTTTATTGGAAAAACAGGATCGGGAAATTCTTCAAAACATATGACACCACCATTGGCACGCGAGGCAATTCTTCCACGCATTGACGGCATCCGGAAAAATTTGGAAAAGCTGGAGGGGCTTGCAAAACTTCCCCTGAAAGAATTTTCCAAGGGAGATCCCTTTGATTTGGCTCAACATCATCTGCGATTGGCTCTCGAAGGAGTTTTTCATATTGCAACCCACATTCTTTCGAGGATTCCCGGAGGACGCGCAACGGAATACAAGGAAATCGCCTTGAAACTGGGAGAAACAGGTATTGTGCCCAAAGAGTTTGCCCAAAAGGCTTTGATGCCTATGGCGGGGATGCGTAATATTTTGGTTCACAATTATTCAGACATTAAACCTGAACGATTGCATGACATCATCGCAAACCACAGAAATGATATCGAACAATTTCTCAAATATGTGAAAGTTGTTCTCGAAAATCCGAAAAAATTCGGCTTGGGTGATTTAACGTAGATTTTTAATCTCTCAAACTTGCTCTCAATTTTCCAAAACTTCGGATGATCCATTCTCGTGGGACTTCTAATCGGCGAGTGATGATATCCAGTGTGTCTAATTCGTCTTTGATCTCTAAAATTAGCCAAAGGGTGTGAACGCCGACTGGAAGCGTTTTGCGCCGCAACTCATAATACAACATGGCAACTTCCAGAAGGAGTTCTTGTTCCTCTGGAGTAAATTTGTTTAGCGCTCTGCGGACGCGCGCGATTTTTTCTTCGCGAAGGAATATTTATTCCGGCGTGTCGGTGCGAGGACCGATGCGTAATACCGACCTTGGCTCCCTGTTGCCGATTGCTTTCTCTTCTTTTGCGGGAGGGACCACTTCAATCACCCAACTTGCAATATCCCCCAATTCCTGCCGGTATTCTCTCGCGTCGAGGTGGATGGTTTCTCCCGTTGCAGGATTTACAATCAAAAATTCCGTAATCTCTCCGGGGTGTGAGGTATCTTCGAACACGATTTCAGAGAGAGGCCAGCCGCGATAATCCACGTTATCGCCAAAATAGTAGCGTTTGTTTCCGTGTAAAAAACCGTTGAATGAATCCACCCGAAAATCGCCCGTTATTTTTCCAAGATGATTTTGAAACCGCACGGGGATTCTTCTATAAGGCGCGTCCCAAGGCTGATAAAAGGAATCCACGCGTTGGCCATGAGCATCCCACACAAGATGAAAGAGAGCCGCCCTCTTTATATCTTTTTCTTGCAGAGGCCATTTTACATCCGGGAGATGGGTTGCCTTCAGCAATTTTATTTTAACAATCACGCCATTTTTTATCTCAACCGCAACAACACCATTGGGATGGTTTTGAATCTGCGCTCTTTTTATACCTCCAAGCGTCAAAGTTCCATCGCTACTTAAACTTGTGATGACGACATGATCCTTTAATCGCTGAAGTTCTTGTGCAGTTAATGCCGTAGGGAAGGTTTGCTTAAGAACGGAACTGCCATTATAGATAAGCGAATAGTCATGTGCTTCTCTTACGGTGGGTGAAGTTTCCGTAAGACTGGAAACATCCACTTCTTTTATCTTTGCCGCATTCAGAATCAGGACCTGCATGATCTGGTTTTCCCTGACTCTAATAACTATTATTTCACCGGGGTGTTTCGTAAACGCACCTCTTGATTCGCCTCCAATGTGGAGCAGACCATTGGTATCAAGGCGTATTACAATCGTGTGGTTTGTCATGGTCTGCCAATCTTCGCGTTCAAAAAGATTGTTGAAAGAATTCACGAGCATTCCTTTTTCATCATAGATCAGAGAAAATTCTCTCGTTCCTCCATCCACGACTTCTTTTGCTGACAAAAGATTCACTGACGGTTTTAAAATGCGGACTTCCACGACAATGCCATTCCTTATTTCCGCTTCGACAGGATAATTGCCGTATTTGCTGAACGTGCCCCAACGACGCCCTCCCAGCGAAAGATGTCCAAACCGATTGAGGTAGATTTTTACAACAGCACTCTGGAGTTTTGCCATGCGCGGTGAGCTGATGCCATGAAACACGGAATCTACCAGTTTTCCATCCTGATAAATCAGCGTAAATTCTTTTTGGGGTTTGGGTGAGGGCGGTCCGTCTTTCAAAAAATCAACTCCAACGACCACATCTCCAATCATTCTCACAGAAACGGATTCACTGGCATGTTTTGGAAAAGTAGCGCGCTGTTTACCAACGACAAATAATTCTCCAAAAGAACGGAGTTGTGTTTGCACCACGCGCTCTGCTTGTACTGTTTGCTGAGGGAAAGTCGGTGGATCTGTTGCAAATCGTCTTCGTGTTGGTTCAACCCAGCCTGCCCCTGCTTGTGCTCTTGCATGCGTCATTGCCGCCGCAAAAACTTTTGTTCCTTCAGGACTGTGCGCTATTCCAAAAAGGAGTTGTCTTAAATTTTCCGGGGAACGTTGAGTTTGCCCGGGTATAAAAATATCTCTGAGCTGAGTGACAACGGAGGCTTCCGGTGTCCCCGCACCAAAGGTAACAAGACCATCCAAACCCTGCTCAAGTTGTGCAACGGCCGTTGCAAATTCCAGAGAATTTGCACCAACCTCCAACCAAGATGGCATAACCATTTCCAGTGGAAGGATTGCTGACATGCCCGTGGCATCTACATCCTCCCGCCCGCTTTTGCAATCGTTTTGGTTTTTTGTGTATGGGCCGTTGTTGTTGACTTTCCACGGCAATTCTTTAAACTCAAAAGCATGAAACAGCTCACTCCTTCGGAAAATAGACAGATGGAACGCTTTGTTTTGGGTCTCAAAAAAATGTTGGGATCCAATTTTGTTAGGGCTGTTTTGTTCGGTTCCCGCGCCAGAAATGCAGGCAATGAAGATTCTGATGTTGATGTTCTGGTGGTGATCCGGAAAACATCAATGGAAATCAAACACAAGATCTGGGACTTAGCCAACGATATTTTTCTCGAAACTGAAATTGATATTTCCCCTTTAGTCATGACGGAAGAACGGATGGAGACACTGCTCAAAAGAGAGCGTCTGCTGGCCAAAACAATCACAGAAGAGGGAATTGCTCTGTGAATGCGCAAAACAAAACCATCAATATGAAGCTGGAAATGGAAAAGGGTCGTTCCGCATTGCGACAGGCGACAATCCTCCACCAAAATAACGAATATGACGGCGCTGTTTCACGCGCTTATTACGCCGTCCTTCATTTTGCACGGGCACTTTTGTTTTCAAAAGGTTTAGAAACAAATTCGCACGAAGGAACCAAACGCCTGTTCAGTCTCCATTTTGTCCGTGAAGGATCTTTCGAAAAAAAATACTCCACAATTTTATCTCATGCACAAAAAGCAAGAGAAGAATCGGATTATGAGCCGGAAATTCCATTTAATGAAGAAGAATCCGCCGCTCGCATTGAGGAAGCCAAAACATTTCTCAAAAAAACAGAATCTCATTTGAAAATCTGATGTTCAACTCATGCAGGACTGTGCGCTATTCCAAAAAGGAGTTGTCTTAAATTTTCCGGGAAACAGTGAGTTTGTTCGGGTATAAAAATATCTCTGAGTTGAGTGACAACGGAGGCCTCCGGTGTTTCCGCACCGAAGGTAACAAGACCATCCAAACCCTGCTCAAGTTGTGCAACGGCCGTTGCAAATTCCAGAGGATTTGCACCAACCTCCAACCAAGATGGCATAACCATTTCCACTGGAAGGGTTGCTGACATGCCCGTGGCATCTACATCCTCCCGCCCGCTTTTGCAATCGTTCTCATGCTTCGACCTATGGGTTTATGTTTTGGTTGATATTTAGGTTGACGTTTAGGTTGATGTTTTATAATCTTTCTACAAAATGTATAAACCCCATTATCAAATTACCGGTAAAATTTTAAATCACCTGACAGAAATTGCCGTGGCAAGGGAAATTGTGGAAAAGGCCAGATTAATTCCCAAGTGGGAAATCTCCTTGAGGAGAGATGCCCTGATTCATTCTGTTCACTCCTCCACGCACATTGAAGGAAACAATCTGACACTGGAAGAGGTAAGTCAATTGGCTCTGGGCCGGGAAATCAGTGCCATACGCAAAGACAAACAGGAAGTGGTGAATTACCTGAACGTTTTGTCGAATCTCCAAAAATATATTCCCGATGGCAAATTTTCCACTCAATCTGTTCTGCAAATTCATAATAAACTGGTTTATAAAACCCTCAATCGATCTGAAGACGAAGGTGTTTTTAGAAACAGACAAGTTGTCGTTGGCTACAAAGATAATGAAGGACGAACCGTTGTTACTTTTCAGCCCCCTCTCATCAAAGAGATTTTAAAACTTGTCCAAAATTTTTTGAATTGGCTTAATGACAAGAAAACAGAGAATATAAATCCGGTGCTGGTTAGTGGCATAACCCACTATGAAATCGTTCGAATTCATCCCTTTATTGATGGGAATGGTCGTACGGCGAGAACCTTGGCCACTCTTATTCTTCTGATGCGTGGGTTTGACACAAAACAATTTTTTGCGCTCGACGACTATTATGACAGTGACCACATGGCTTATTATGCCGCCCTGAAATCCGTGAATCCGGAGACAGTCGACATTACGCAATGGCTAGAATATTTTTGCGAGGGAGTTGCGGTTTGTGTCAATCGGGTCAAAGAGAAGGTGCTTGCCATCAGTGGAAGCAAAAAAGCGACGGTTTCGCTGGAACAAGTTTCTTTAACCAAACGACAGATGCAGATTGTGGAGTTGATCAGTCGGTCGGGAAAAATCACGAGTAAAGAAATGCAGGCCCTGTTTAAGATAACGCCACAGGCAATCCATAAAGAAATGAAAAAACTTTTGGACAGGAAGGTTATTAAACTGATGGGCAAAGGACGTTCAGCACATTATATTTTGGTCTGACACGGTTACTCTCTCAAACTGGCTCTCAATTTTTTGAAGCTCCCTTGTCAGGAAAATTCACTTTACAATTCCAAATTACAGGCTAAAATGGAGTTGTGTATTCCAGATTATTTAACATCCCGAATAATAAGAGTTTTTTTCTATTTGGACCTAGGGGAACGGGCAAAACGACTTTGGTTAAAACGGGCTTTCCTTCCGGTATTTATCTCGATTTGCTGGAGGCCGGACTTTTTAATACGCTTCTCGCCAATCCCGCCCGGCTTGAAAATCTGATACCAAAGGCATTTTCAGACTGGATCATTCTGGATGAAATTCAACGCGTGCCGGAACTTTTAAATGAAGTCCATCGGCTTATCGAAAAATACAAATACAAATTTATCCTGACCGGTTCGAGCGCGAGAAAATTGAAAAAAAGCGGACCAAATCTTCTGGCAGGGCGCGCCCTAACCTGTTCATTTTATCCTTTGACCGCCAAAGAACTTGGGGAGAATTTTAATCTCGAGCACTCCCTGAAATTTGGCTCACTTCCTTCCGTATATGTCGAATCCGATCCAAAAGGATATTTGGAAAGTTATGTTAAAACTTATCTTCAGGAAGAAATTCAGCAGGAAGGCTTGACCAGAAATTTGGGAGCCTTCTCCAGATTTCTGGAGGCGGCCAGTTTTTCTCAGGGATCTGTTTTAAATATATCATCGGTGGCCAGGGAATGTGAGATTGAACGAAAGGTTGTTGAAAGTTATTTTACAATTCTGGAGGACCTGTTGATTGCCTACCGGATACCCATATTCTCGAAAAAATCCAAACGCAGAATGATTGTCCATCCCAAATTTTATTTTTTTGACGTGGGTATTTTCAGAACGCTCCGCCCAATGGGGCCGCTTGATACGCCGGAAGAGGCTCAGGGCGCCGCCCTTGAAACCTTGTTGCTTCAAGAGCTGGTGGCCTTAAACGATTATTTGAAACTGGGGTACAAAATTTATTATTGGAGAACGGCGGAGGGCGCGGAAGTTGATTTTGTCCTTTACGGCGAAAAGGGAATCAAGGCGTTTGAAATCAAACGAACCGGCAAAATTCATAACTCAATGTTAAAGGGTTTAAAGGCCTTTGCGAGCGATTATCCCTCCGCGAAATGCTACTTCATTTACGGCGGCAACAGGAAAATGTGGATAGATGATATAGAAATCATCCCCATAAATGAATTTTTGAAAACATCTGATCTTGTCATTTTGGGGGGCATCTGATAGCGAGACTCCAAATTTATGGGCGATAATTTGGTGCAAATCCTCTCAAATCTGGAAAACATTGCAAAGAAACTGCGCATTCATAGTTTGCGCGCCACTTCGGCCGCGGGTTCGGGTCATCCCAGTTCGTGTCTTTCGGCGGCGGATCTTGTTGCCGCCCTTTTCTTTTATGCCATGCGGGTTGATCCGTCCAAACCGGAGGATCCCAGAAACGACCGTTTTGTACTCTCCAAAGGTCATGCGGCTCCATTGTTGTGGGGGGCGTGGTGTGAAGCAGGCGTCATTCCTGAAAAAGAACTTTTAAATCTCCGCAAAATTGACAGCAATTTGGAGGGACATCCAACGCCGCGTTTTCCGTGGGTGGATGTTGCCACGGGATCGTTGGGACAAGGGCTTTCGGTGGCGGTGGGTCAGGCACTTAATTTTCGTTTTCTCGACAAGAGTGACGCAAGAGCTTTTGTTTTGATGGGAGACGGGGAGTGTGCCGAAGGTTCTGTGTGGGAAGCGGTGGCTCTTGCGGCGCATTATCATCTGAATAATTTGATTGCGATTGTTGACGCGAACTGTTTGGGACAAAGCCAGGAAACAATGTACAAATGCGATCCCGCGCCTTACGCCAAAAAATTTGAGGCAGCCGGTTGGAAAACAATTATTCTGGACGGACACGACATGAAGTCAATTATCGCCGCTTTTGATGAGGCGTTTGCAGAAAAATCAAGGCCGACAGTTCTGATTGCCGAAACAAAAAAAGGGGCGGGAACTTTTATGGAAGGAAAAGAAGGATGGCATGGAAAAGCGCTGAATCCCGAAGAACTTAAAAAAGCCCTGCAAGAAATTGGAGAACCCGCTTCAGTTAAAAAAGAAATTTCGAAACCAAACGGTTCTGTTCCTGAGTACGCCGCCCCCAAAGAACCGCCTGCTCCCAATTACACCATTGGCAGTGCTGTTGCCACACGCAACGCCTATGGCGAAGCGCTGAAAAAATTGGGCGAGACGAATCCTCGCGTGGTGGCTCTCGATGGAGACACAAAAAATTCAACTTATTCCGAAAAATTCATGAAGGCTTTTCCCGATCGTTTTTTCGAATGCTTCATTGCCGAACAAAATATGGTGGGAGTGGCGCAAGGATTGGCGGCCCGCAAAAAAATTCCTTTCGTCTCCACTTTTGGCGCCTTCTTCAGCAGAGCCTTTGATCAAATCCGCATGGGGGGCATTTCCCAACAACCCGTGAAATTTTGCGGTTCTCATGCGGGCGTTTCCATCGGAGAAGATGGTCCCTCGCAAATGGCGCTCGAAGATTTAGGCATGATGCGCGCCATTCCAAAAATGGCTGTTTTATATCCTTCCGATCCCGTCGCCTGTGAGCGTCTTGTTTTTGAAGCGTGTCGTTATCCCGGCATGGTTTACATTCGAACGGGTCGCGCGGCAACGCCGGTGATTTATCCCAACGAAACGCAATTTCCCATCGGTGGTTGCAAGGTGCTTCATCAATCAGACAAAGACTGTGCAACTCTTGTTGCCGCCGGCATAACATTGCATGAATCTCTGAAGGCCTATGAAATTTTGAAAAAAGAAGGAATTCCCATTCGTGTCATCGATCTTTATTCCATCAAACCAATCGACACAAAAACTTTGCTCGAAGCTTTCTATCAAACAGGACTTTTGATTACGGTTGAAGATCATTATCCCGAAGGGGGTTTGGGCGAAGCGGTTTCCGCCGCGGTAAGTGACGAAGGAGGGCGTGTTGTTCGGCTGGCGGTCAACCAAATTCCGCGCTCCGGAAAACCGCAGGAGTTAATCGCCCTCTGCGGCATCAGCGCAAAACATATCGTGGAGAAGGTTCATGCACTTTGCCGGTAGATCAGGACCATGGACAATGGACTGTAGACTATGGACAAGAAAAAAAAGAGTGAGAATTTAAAATCGGTTTTGTATTTTTTGGTGTTGGTCCTTGGTCTATGGTCCATAGTCCATAGTCCCGCGTTTGCGTTGACACAAAAGGGTTATGAAACTCTCGGGATTTTCAGTCGGGTGTTGCATTACGTTGAAGAAGATTATGTTGAGAGTGTTGATGAACAAAGATTGTTGCGCGGTGCTATCCGCGGCATGTTGCAGGTGCTGGATCCTCACACGGTCTATCTTTCCCCAGATGTCTATAAAGAGTTGAAAGCCGACACCTCCGGAATTTTCGGCGGTGTGGGTTTGGAAATCACGGTGCGCGACGGGTGGATCACCGTTGTCTCCGGCGTGGAAGGAACGCCGGCTTTCAAGGCGGGCATTCAATCCGGAGATCGCATTTTAAGAATCGACGGAAAATCGACAAAAGAAATGGATTTGGGCGATGCGGTAAAAGCGATGCGCGGAAAACAGGGTAGCAAAGTCCAGATAACCCTTGGCAGACAGGGACTCAAACAGCCCTTTGAAGTAACGTTAACCCGCGAAGTTATCAAATTCCCAAGCGTGCGCGCAGAAATTCTGGATGAAAAATATTTGTACATTAAAATCAGAAGCTTTCAGGAAAGAACCACCGAAGTTTTGAAAGACATGATGAAAAAGTATGCGAAAGAAGTTCAAAATGGGGTGATTCTTGATCTGCGCAACAATCCGGGTGGTTTGTTGGATCAGGGCATTGATGTGTCGGATCAGTTTTTGGATGGAGGTGTGATTGTCACCACCGAAAGTCGCAAAAAAGAAATCGATCGCAGAGAAGCGAACCCGGATAAAGACGGGACCAAATCACACTTTCCACTTGTTGTGTTGGTGAATAGCGGCTCGGCTTCGGCTTCTGAAATTGTGGCGGGCGCTCTGCAAGATCAGGGACGCGCGCTGATTCTTGGCACGCAAAGTTTCGGGAAGGGTTCGGTTCAGTCGATCATTGAACTCGATGACGGCTCCGCTCTCAAAATCACCATTGCGAAATATTTTACACCGAGTGGACGTTCCATTCAGGCGGAAGGAATTCACCCCGATGTTGTGGTGGAGCCGTCTCCTCCTTCCAAAAAAGGAAAAGAGGAAGAGGCTTTCATGCGTATTCGTGAAAAAGATTTGGAAGGACATTTGAAAGGGGAAGCTGAAGAAAAAGAGGAAAACGCGCCCAAAAAATTATCAAAAGTGATTCAGCCATCGGAAGCAAAAGAAGCGGTGGGAGATTATCAGCGTCAAATCGCCATCGATTATTTGAAAAACTGGGACAAGACTGTGAAGGATTATGGACTGGGGAATAAAGACCGAAAACCAAAAGTGAAGGGGAAGGGGAAGGACCATGACAAAGGACTATGGACCATGGACAAAAAAAGTAGTTAGTCCCCGGTCTATGGTCCATTGTCCATGGCCCAAAGATTATGAAAGCCATAGCAAAATTAAAAGCGGAACCGGGATTTGAATATACCGATTTGCCTGTGCCCGAGGTGACTTCCCACCGTGTTTTGGTTAAAGTGAAGGCCGCCTCCATTTGTGGCTCTGATGTTCATCTTTACAAGTGGGATGACTGGGCCCAGAAAAATTTGGAAATTCCGCGCATTATTGGACATGAAGGATGCGGTGAAGTTCTGGAAATTGGTTCGCAGGTAAAACATATCCGTGTTGGAGATCACGTCTCCTTTGAAAGTCATATCCCCTGTCTTGGTTGTGCGCACTGTCGCACCGGTGAGATGCATCTTTGCAAAGAATTAAAAACAATTGGTTTTGGCGCGGATGGTTGTTTCGCGGAATGCATCAGCATACCCGAAATTTGCTCTGTCAAAAATAGCAAGTCTATGCCGTGGGATATTGCTTCCATTCAGGAACCTTTGGGAAACTCTGTCTATGCTGTCTCCGAAAGCGAAGTGGCGGGAAAACAAGTGGCGGTTTTTGGTGACGGACCCACCGGTCTTTTTGCCGTTGCTGTCGCGCGTTGTTTGGGTGCCACAAAAATTTTTGCAGTGGGTGCTTCTCCATTCAGAATGAATATCTTAAAACAACTTGGTCCCGATGTGATCATTGACGCCACAAAAGAAAACCCGGCGGAAATTATTTTGGATCAAACTCACGGAGACGGAGTTGATTGTGTTGTTGAAATGAGCGGCGCCTCAACCGCCATTCACGCCGGTTTCCGGTCTGTTCGGAATGGTGGTATTTTTACAGCGTTTGGACTTCCCTCTAAACCGATTGAACTCGATTTTGCCGGAGAAGTTATTTTCAAGGGGATCAAGCTGATTGCCATTCACGGACGCAAAATGTTTGATACATGGAAACAGATGGGGGAGTTGTTGGAGAGTGGCCGTCTCAACGTGAAACCGGTTATTACACACCACTTCCCCATGTCTGAAATCAACAAGGCAATGAATCTGTTGACCCGCAATCCCATAGAAGCGGCCAAAATCATTTTAAATCCTTCCTAAGTAGAGCATGGGGTTTACTTGAGTGGCATCTCCTCAGCGAGCTTTGCTCGCGTGAGGGGGAGGCTCCGACGGCTTTGCCGTTGGAGGGGGCGACGCAAGCCCCTATAAATAGAAGCGGCCAAAATCATTTTAACGCCTTCATAAACGGGTTGAAAGCACCTCAATTTTTCTCCTGAGTGAGTATTAAAAAACACATGTAATATCATGTGAGTAGATATTGTTTTTATCATTTTGAATTCGTGTTGGGTATCCTTTTACTCTTCGCCATTTTTTTGACTCATTCGTCTTTCATTCAAGCACATAAAATGATTATGAAAACCGGAAGGGCCCTTTTGGCGCATTGTGGCACGTGGCTTGCTCTATCTAGTGTTCGTGAAGACGAGCATTAAATATTATGGAAGTGGTGGAAAATGTGGGTCCTGCCAGCCGCTCGGGGTGCGTCTCCCCCAAAAAGGGGCCCCTCGCATCCACTGCGCGGCTGTCACCCGCATTTTCCATCACGTTCATTATACTTTAGTCCTTTTGAGTCTTGCCTCCTTAATAGGATGCGGCGGTGGGGGTGGTGGTGGTGGTTCTGCAAGTGCGGCGGCTCAAACAACAGGGGGGGGCACCAGTGGAAGCACCCAAAGCACTGTGAGCGCCATGTCCGTTGGAGATGTTGTTTATGCAGGAGTAAGTAGTGGAAGCGGGAGCATCAGTTTTAGCGGTGTTTCCAGCGGATCAACTTATGAATTGTTGGTGCAGTCTCAGGCAACCGATAACACGAGCAGAACGGTGACACTGGGAAGTCTTAATGCCGCGGGAAAATCGCTTGGACTTCCGGATCCCATGGTTGATTCGGTTTGGAGCAGTCAACCACAGTCCGTTCAAACACAATTCGATGGAGTTCTAAGAGATGAAGAACGCCTTTTGCTGAACGCGCCGTGGAGCGGACAAGTTTCAAAATCGGTTTCAGCGGGAAAGTCGGTTGGCGATGGAATTCCCGCGCCATCCGCCACCGTCTCTGTGAATGATATAGATACTTTCCGAGTGCTTTCCTCTCTGACAGATGTGACACAATATTCAACGGTAACAGCCACGGTGAAATGTGTGAATGACACGGTGGCTATTTATATTGATGATGAAATCACCAGCACAAATCCTTCCGATTTGTCGCAAGCTGATATTGACAGCCTCTGCGCCAGCTATAAAACAGCTTTGACAACTGAAGTTTCCATTTTCGGGGCTTATCCCGATCTCAATTCAGACGGTGTTGCGGTTGCCCTGATTACTCCCGTGGTCAACAGGCTGAGCGCTTCCGGCGGTGGCGTGGTGACGGGATTCTTTTATGCCGGAGATCTTTTTGTAAGAAGTGGTTCGATTCCGGCCAGCAATTATCGTGAGATTGTTTATCTGGTTTCTCCGGATTCCGCCGGAGTTTATGGAACGAAAATTACAAATGCCTTTGCAATATCGAATTTTCTTCCTCCTGTTTTTCCTCATGAGATGCAACATTTGATCAGCTATTATCAGCATACGATTGTGCGCGCGGGCTCTGCCGAAGACAATTGGCTCAATGAGGCCATCTCCCATTTCACCGAAGACCTTGTCGGATACGGTCGCGAAAATTATTCCCGGTATGATCTCTTTCTTGCCTCACCACAAAGCAATGCCGTTGTGACTTCCGGAAGTCCAAGTTTGGCACAGCGGGGAGCAGGATATCTCTTTCTGCGTTATCTCTATGAACAGAGTGGCAACAGCAATACTTTTCTTGGGAATCTGGTGAAAACAACCAACACCGGCGTGAATAATATTATCGCCGCTTATGCAGGATCGGGTGATTTTGATGAGATGGGAGAATTTTTGAAAAACTGGGCGGTGGCTCTTGCCTATACCGACCGTGGGCTCACTTCCGGCACCCGCTTCAAATACAATGCGCGAACTTTTAACAGTACCACCGGTAATTATCAGGGGGTTTGTCTTATTTGTACGCCCAGTGACGGTCGTAGTACTATTTTGGATGGCCCTACCTATTCGACTTATAGCGGAGCGACCAATTACGGTGTTGTGGGTACTGGAACACGTTTCTTAAGAATCTCCTCCCCTCCTTCTTCAATCAGTATTTCTTCATCCAGCGGCGCCTCTCCCGCCGCGGCCGTTTTGCGTACTCAGTAAAATCAGAACATTTTTCACCACTCCCATTTTATCAGCCTACTCGAAATTTAATGTGTCTTCTTCGGGGCGGGCGATGCCATACATCTTCAGGTCAATCACTAAAACGGTGATGTTGTCCCTGACCTTGACTTTCTTTTCAGCCTGTTTTGCCTTTCCCAATTCAACGGCTTTTTCGATCATTTTTTTCGCGGCCTCCTCCAGATTGGAAAGAGGCATTAGTTTGGCAATCTCGTCTGAGGGTACATGATCGTAGAAACCGTCACTGCAAAGGAGAAATCGCCCCCCGGAATAGGGAATCGGATGGGAATTGATTTGAGGGTTTACATAGGGATTGGTGCCGACGGCTTTGGTTATTTTGCTTCGATAACGATGGGCTTCTTCGGGATCTATTTGCCCCATCAAAATCTGTTCTTCAACCCAGCAGTCATCCCGCGTCAGGCGGAAGAGATGATTATCCCAGAGACCATAGGCCCTTGAATCGCCGACGTTCAGAGACCAAATTTTGTCTTTCAAAAACCAGAAACCGACCAGCGTGGTCCCCATTTTTTGGCCGTCATTTGCTTTTTTGGCCGCCACGCGGTGAAACTGTTGGTTTGTCTGCCAAACGGCATATTCAAGATAAGATTCGGGAGTGTCTTGTTTGGCATCGTCAGGATAAGGATCCAAAGTCTCTTCCCCGGAAATCTTTTTTTTTGAAATCTGCATTTCAGATGCCTTGACCAGTGTATCCATCACCTGTCTGGATGCGAAAAAACTGGCGAAGTCACCGCCGGCCGGACCACCCATGCCGTCACACAAAAGATAGGCACCGAGACGGTCATTGGTTAAAAAAGTATCCTCATTGTTCGGCCGATCACCCTGATCGGTCAACCCGTAGCTTTTGAGTTCCATACCAAATGTGCGCTTCGGTTTTTCCATGTCTTTCCGGTGCTGATTTTTAAGAAAATTTATTCGGGTCCAGTGTCACCTCCGCCCCAAAGCCGGAAGGCAGACAATCTTGGGCATCCATGAGAGAGATATTTTCCTCGCCATATTTTTCATGCCACGTTTGCATCCACACTTCCCATTGGGGGCATTCATCATCGAGGAGAAAGGCGCGCAAGACCTCTTTTCGGGATAAGGGATACACAATTTTTTCTGCCAGCAAAACGGCGGAAAGCGGAAACACGAGAGAAAAAGTCGTTCCCTCTCCGGGCCGGCTGGAAACACCGATGGAACCGCCATGTGCTTCCACAATCTGTTTGCAGAAAGAAAGACCTAAACCCGTTCCACCCTTTTTGCCGTGCGTAAATTTTTTGAGAAACACCTTGTGGAGATGTTCCTCGGCAATTCCCTTCCCCGTATCGGTCACGTCAATCCAGACTGCATGTTCGTTGTGCAGGACGGAAATGAAGATGGAACCGGACGGTTTTTCGATGGCTTGAAGAGCGTTGACGCAAAGGTTGGTCAGAATCCTTCCCACTTTTTCCGAGTCAAAAATTCCGACGAGATATTCCGGACCCGCGTAATGTAGAATCACATTCTGCCTTGCGGCCTGTGCCGACAATTCCGCGATAGTTTTTTTGACGACATCCACAAAGTCATTCGCCTTGTAACGAAGCTGACTAGCTCGCGCATAATCCCTGATGCTGGCAATCAGTTCCACGATCTTGTCGTAGGATTCCTTCGCGGTTTTCCTGCAATCTTTTTCCTTTGCCGCAAATTCCGCCTTCGTTTCGGAAAACATGTCAATGTAGAGACCCAAAAAAGTAAGGGCCCCTTTCAAATCGTGTGCCATTTGATCCATCACCTCCGTCCATTCCTTGAGGCGCTTTTCGGCGGGATGGGTTTCCGGCACAACGGGAGCAGTGAGAGGAGCGTTATCAATGAGTCCATGTTTGAAAGCGTCTTTGAGGCAATAGTGGAAACCCATGTTCCATGAAGGGGTAGAGGCGTTCGAAGCATGGCGTTCCCTAGCATCGCCCAGATAATCGCCGCAGTCAACGCAGACGGGGCAACAACGGTGCACCTCCTCCCCCGCAACATCTCCCTCTTCCTGCACAACGATGGAATCTTCAGGGTCAATCGGATATTCACACAGCTTGCAAAGAGCCTCCAATTTCAATTCTTCCACCGATTCGCATTTCCAATTGAGCAGATTTTCATCGAATGTCCGGCGGACGGCCTCGTCAAAACTGGACGCCGTTACCGTGAAACACCGGCCGCTTTGAACGTGTTTTAAAAAATAGATTTTCTTTGCCACCGCTTGAGGCTTCTCGCCAAAAATCCCGCGGACCGATTTTACGGTAACGCGCGCTCCGTCATCAACGCCCTTCTCACCCATTCTCCCGATGCCTTTGCCGACCGCTCTCATGCCCGAGGGTCTTATCTTACGCCGGAGGGAAACCGGCACATTGGCCGTGAGCGCGAGCAGGAAAAACTGCACGGCTGGGTTACCGATCTGATCCAAAACCCCAAGGCTCAGCCCCCGATCATCGCCATCTGCGGAGAGGAAGGTATGGGAAAAACGCATTTGTTGGAAAAACTCAAACAGAGTGCGGAACAAAAAAGTGGAAGTGGGATAAAGTAAAAATCATTCTTGCTTTGGAGATCACAGGTTGGTAGAAGAAGTCATGCCATCTTCAAAAAAATCAATACCGCAAAAATCTGAAGCCATCACAAAAGAGTTTTTGACGGAACAGTTGCAAACCTTCAAACACGACATTCTAAAAACCGTTGATGCCAAAATTGAATATGTCGCAAAAGATGCGAGAGAACATGTCAACAGCATTGCGGCGGGATTGAACAAAAGAATGGATGATATGGAAAAATCTCTTCGTCAGGAAATTCATTACACACAGCTGGCTGTCAAAGAGGTTAAAGCCGATACAATATCTATTCGCGAAAAACTCGATGCCGTTATCGAAAAAGTAGACCACCACGATGAAGAAATTGTTTTTTTGAAGGCCGCTGTTGCAAAATAATCCACCCCCTTCCAAAAATTCACGCAACAAAATTTAAAGGATGCCGATAACCTTTCTATAAGTGTCGGACACTTGGGAAAGTGCGTAAGTGTTTAAGTTTCTTATGGATTTATAAATATTTTTTGTTGTTGTTTCTTTCAATGCGTCGTGCGGAGTATACGATCATTCATGAAAATTACGTTCCGTCTCATCATTTCCATCATAATGGCCGTGACTTTAATTGCGGCGGTGTCATCCTATTTCAATGTACAATCGGAAAGAAAAAGATTGGAGAACGAACTGGAACACCGCGCGTGGTTGGTGACGGAGGGGTTGAAAGAATCCGTGAATGCACTCATCAATCAGAAACCTCCGGACAAACTTAACAAAATGATAGAGAAAATCAGTAGTGACCAGAGGTTAATAGGCATCGCTTGTGGGAGTCGGCGTTGACAGGATCGATTATACCAAGGGAATTCCCGAACGATTCGGATGAGAAACGCCGTCAGAGAAAACAATGTTTATAAGTGGGCGGCGGATATTGTAACCAATCTGACGCAAATACGAACTGAACACAAAATTGCATGAATGGAGAGCGGAAAATAATTTTGTTTCTGGATTTCGACGGCACTCTTTCCCCGATAGCAGGAGATCCCAATGATGCCATTCTTCCTCCCGATGTAAAGCGGTGGCTCCAAAAATTATCCAAAAAAAGAAATATCAAAATAGGGATAGTGACGGGAAGGGCGTTGCCAGACATCAAACAAAAAGTCGGTCTCAAAAACATTATTTATGCCGCCAATCATGGAATGGAAATTTTTTATAACGGAAGGCATCTTTTAAAAAAGGGACACGCTTATAAAAGACCTATTCGGATTCTGGCGGGTGCGTTGCGTGACTCGATGTCGGGTATTTCCGGTGCCATCGT
>JACRBV010000001.1 GCA_016213065.1 Deltaproteobacteria bacterium | reverse complement strand
TGTCTTGCTGATCCGAGTGGCAATGACGTGGGCATGCCGAATGCTTTTCCGAGCACACGCAGAAGTGGTTTTGACATCCAGTCCTTTTGTTTTTCCTACGATCCGGGCAATGACACGTTGTACATTGGTATTCAAACTTTTAACGATTCCAGCGGTCGCCCTGTAATTTTTGGCGATGCAGAAGGGGACGGTGATCCGGGTTCGGCAGATGCCACGTTGCAGGGATTGGGGGGGCAGGATCTTCCTAATCTGAGTGGAAGTGAATTTATAACATTGGCGATTGATTTTAATCGCGACGGTGCCACGGATTTGGTGGTTGGAGTCAATACCGGAAACAAACTTGCTGATTTTGCGGTTGTTGGGGGTGTTGGGGGTTCTGACAATGATTTACAGTATGCTCCTTCCCCCAAATTTTATGGTGCCGCGCTAGGTGGTGTTATCGTTGCATCTCCTGTTTCACCATCGAATGCAAAACCTCATTTTGAGTTTGCTGTTTCGGGATTAAGCAATTCTCCCCGTTTTTCTTCGTTGAATTTCAACGACCCCGATTCTTATTTTCAACTCTATCTTGCCGCAGGGAGTTTAGCCGACGACGGAATTTCGGACGATGCTTTTCCGTATAACCTAACATATCAAAAAATGAAAGTGGATACTCTTCGCGACACCGATGGTGATGGTATCCCCGATGCCTTTGACACCGACAATGATAATGACGGGATTCCAGATTTGGTCGAAAAAAATCTTTCACAATACGATACCAATGGCGACGGCGTGCTTTCATCTGCAGAAATTACTGCGAGCGGAAAAGATGTCGATGGAGATGGTGATATTGACACGAATGATGGAATTGTTTGGCCCGATACCGATGGCGATAGCATTCCCGATTATCTCGATACCGACAGCGATGGCGATGGCATTCCGGACAGTCTAGAAGCTGGCTCACCGTCCGGAACCCGCGATAGTGACGGTGATGGAATCTCCGACTTTCGCGAAACTGATAGTGACGGCGACGGCATTCTCGACAATGTCGAAGATGCGAATAAAAATGGTGTTGTCGATTCAGGAGAGAGCAATCCCACAAAAGCCGATACGGATGGAGACGGACTTTGTGATGGGACCATTGTCGTTGGGAGTTGCACGGGTGCTGAGGGATTAAAAGGAACGGACCCTCGCAAGGCGGATACCGACGGCGATGGACTTTGCGATGGTTCAATTGTTGTTGCCCCGTGTG
Source organism: Deltaproteobacteria bacterium (assembly GCA_016213065.1). NCBI lineage: Bacteria > Pseudomonadati > Myxococcota > Myxococcia > Deltaproteobacteria bacterium. The sequence continues at coordinate 3,335 of JACRBV010000001.1, read as the reverse complement.
TTCAATCGGAAGGAAATTTAAAAACAGACCCCACCAAAGCGGATACCGATGGGGATGGAATCCCCGATGGAATAGAATATTTGAATGGGCGTAACCCGCTAGTAGCGGAGATCGGAAACCTGTTAGCACCAACACTGGAACCAACACTGCCTCCTCCCTCTTCGACTTCGAGTACCGGGAGTGGCGCCACAACCACCACTTTGGCGGGCGATCAATTGCAGGGAGCCGGAATTGGTTGCCAGATGACGCCCGGCGCCGGTTCATTTGGTGGCATGCTTTTTTGGTGGCTCTTTTTGATTTTTTCTCTCGGTGTTGTTCCGCGCGTGTGGGGACTGAACGTCGATCACCTCCGCGCCGATAGTGACGGTATGGGTTTTCCCAATATCGAATCGGCAAAGACTTTGCACAAAGAGGATTTTTCTTTGGGTTTGTTGCAAACCATTGTGCACAATCCTCTTAAGCTGGGACAAAGCAGTACCGGTAACGCCGCGGACAGTGTCGTCAATTATTTCTATGTCTGGGATTTGTGGGGAGCGTATGGGATTTTTGATAATCTGGATGTTGGCATTAACTTTCCGGTCAGTTTGTTGTCTCAGGTAAAAGATATTGGAACCACCAACAAGCGCAACACTTCAAGCGTGGGCGACATTCGTCTTCAATCCAAATGGCATTTTCTGGAAGCGGACCAAAATATTTTGCGGGCACAGTTGTCTCTTCTCACTTTTTTGAATCTTCCGAGCGGGAATACAAACGATTTTTTTGGCGACGGAAGTGTTTCGGGCGGGGTGAAGGTGATTGGGGAACGGCATTTTGGGAAACATGAAGTGTTCCTCAATTTGGGAGCGAATGCGCGGGGCAAAAATAATGTCACGGTTTCGAATACAAAATTGATCGAGGTGGGACCCGAAATGTTATGGGGTGCGGGATGGCGATGGCCATTCAGTGTAGTTCATCAATGGGTTGTGCAATCCGGCTTTTGGGGGAAAACCGATTTTAGCAGTGCCATTACTTCGCCCACGGAGTGGGATGCCACTGTTGCCAAACGGTTTGATAAACAGCCGATTGAAGCGAGTTTGGGATTTGGTCTTGGGCTTGGTTCCGGCTATGGAGCACCGGATTACCGGATTATCATGGGAGTTAATTATGTGCCGGGGAGTGAGGGAAGGACTATGGACCATGGACCAAGGACTGTGGACCTAAAACCTGCTCCAACATCCCAAGCAAAACTCGAAGGAAAAAAAATTGTTGTGTTGAGACCAATTCATTTCGAAGTCAATCGCGCGGTAATCCGTCAGGAATCCTTGCCGATTTTAAATGATGTGGCTCATCTGCTGGATCAGAATCGAACCATTTTGCGCGTTCGCATTGAAGGACATACCGACAACGATGGGAGTGACAAGTTTAATACCCGCTTGTCAGAAGAAAGAACCAAGGCGGTCAAAGATTATCTTGTAAAAAAAGGAATTGCTCCGAGTCGTCTGGAAACAAAAGGTTGGGGAGAAAAACAACCCGTCGTTCCCAACGACACCCCCCAACACAAAGCCCAAAACCGCCGCGTTGAATTCCATGTAATCGAAGTGGAAAAATGACAGAGTACCAATTTGACTTCTGTCGACAGATATCTTAGGAGTGGCCGGCCTTTATGGTAGACAAAATTCCTTCCATTCGTTGTCAAACCTGCGCTTCCCGCAAGAAAAGTGTTTTTTGTGATCTGGGCGAAGAACATTTTAAAGAACTTGATGATGCCAAAGTTTTTAATCACTATAAACCCAAGCAATTTATTTTTTATGGTGGCAATCAGCCTTGCGGAGTTTATTGCGTTTTTTCCGGAAAAGTTAAAATTTTTAAGACTGATCCGGAAGGGCACCAGCAAATTGTCCGTCTGGCAGGGCCCGGCGATATTTTAGGCTATCGCAGTCTTTTGGCGTGTGAGCCGTATGCCGCAAACGCCGAGGCTTTGGAAGAAGTGTCTGCCTGTTTTATTGATCGGCGGACTTTTAATCATATTTTGGAGACGCACCCGGTTACGACCTTTCGCATTTTATCCTCCTTGGCTCAGGATTTGGGAAAAGCAGAGTTGCAGGTGATAAATTTGGCTCACAAAAATGTGCGCGAACGGTTTGCGGAACTTCTTTTGATCCTCAAAAAAAAATATGGCGAAAAATCGTCGAAAGGTATCCGGCTCAAAATTGCTCTCACCCGGGAGGAGTTGGCGGAACTTATTGGCACCACTCAGGAGTCGGTTATCAGACTCATCACAGAATTTAAGAATGATGGTTTGGTCGCCGTTGAAAGACGCGACATTTTCTTGTTGGATATTCCAAAGCTTGTCAAAACTGCAAACTTGCCTGAATAAAAAAAATAAAGTAGAAAGCATTTCATGGCTCGAATTTTGGTCACTGGCGCTTGCGGTTTTGTCGGTCCCTCGGTTTGTAATCTCGGAATTTTATTAGGTCACGATATTTTCGCCACCGATGTTGGCACCCAATACAAAGAATATCTGAATCCGGCGGTTAAATTAAAAATAGGTGTCGACATTCGCAATCTCGACCAAACCGTCGGTTTTATTCAAGAGGTTCAGCCCGATATCATTTTGCACGTCGCCGCCTATTTCAAATATCATGGCCCATGGAAGATTTATGAAGAGATTAATGTATTAGGAACAAAGCATGTTCTGCTGGGGGCCTTAAAAATTCCGAATCTCAAAAGGGTAGTCGTTTGGAGTTCCGGTTCCGTTTTGGGTTACACCTTCAAAGGCTCCAAACATTTGGATGAAAGGGCGGCCGCTAAACCACGAAGCAGTTATGAATTATCCAAATTGCTGGCTGAGGAACTGACTCTGCAATATCGGGATCGGCTTCCCGTCACGGTGATCCGCCCGGCGGCCATCTATGGAAGCGGTATTGAATACGGTGGCCCCGCAGGAACCTATGGGGCTTTGAAAGTGATTCAGATGCTCTTCAAAAACCAGCTAAGCGGAATGCCGGGGAACGGTAAAAACCAGATTAGCTTTATTCATGTGGAAGACATCGCACGCATTGCCTACTTTTTGGCGGAGCAACAAGAAGCGATTGGCGAAGTTTATAACACGGCCGATGCCTCCGAATATCCTTTAACGGAACTGATCGGCTATATTGCTGGCTGGATCAAAAGCCATAACATTCCGATCAACTTCAATCCCAAATTCCATATTCCTCTTCCGGTCATTTATCTTTTAGGACTTTGGTGCGAAACGCTGGCCCGTTTTCAGAAAAAAGAACCAGCAGTGGAGCGGCCCTTCCTGAATTTTTTCCGACCCGGGTACAATTTTTTAATGTCGAATGCAAAACTCGACC